>JAGBWO010000181.1 GCA_017629765.1 Opitutales bacterium
GCAAAAAATTATAGCCGAAAACCGAAGGAATAGCCACCACCAATCCCGCGACCGTTGTTAAAAGCGCGCCCGAAACACCGGGGGCGAGAGTCTGCAAAGTCGCCGTAGCGCCTTCCATTCCCATTGCGCCGAAACTGTCCATAACACCCCATACGGTTCCCAAAAGCCCCAAAAACGGAGCGCCGCTAATGATTGAGCCAAGCAGGACCATCTTTGACTCGTATAATTGCGACTGGTTCGCAACCGCCCTGCCTATCGCATTTTCCACATGCCCCATTTTGATTGCAAGCATTTCCGCGCTGTCTCCCCCTCCGGAATTCGCCCTTTCGAGCGCGGCGGCGGCCTCTTTCAAAACCTTTCCGTAAGGTCCCGCCAGACTTCTGTTGCCGTCGGCAAACTCGACAATGTCAAAAGACTTTGCAATCTTGTGTTCGGCAATTTTATTGAGGCGCGAAAGCTCCTTTAAATCGGACCACTTGCCAAGCATCACGGTCCAGGCAATAAGGCTGAATACGCAGAGCAAAACAACTATAATCTGCCCGGCAGCATTAGACTCGTTAAAATACTGTATTATCCCCGCCGAAAAAAACAAAAAATTTCCCATATCCAAAATCCTATGCAACCGATTTCACACTTTTTTATTTATAAAGCCAACATATTTTTTTCAGATTTCAACTTATTTTTAAGATAATTCATATGCTCCAAATAAAAATCATAAGACGGATGGCTTTTGTCGAAAGAATCGGCGCGTTTTTTCAAAAGCTCCAAGGCTTCGGCATCCCTGCCGCAGTCTTCCAGCGCCCTCGCATAGTCCCGCACAACATAAATCGGCGCGCCCGCGTCGCAGGCCGCCTTATAGCATTCCAAAGCCGCAAGCTTGTCGTTAAAAACTTTCTCGTAAATCAACGCCTTGTCGAGTTTCAGCCTGCGGCTTTGCGGAACAGCCTTCAGCCCCCTGTCCAAAAATTCAAGGGCGAGCCTCCCCTGCCTTTCGCGGACGACTTTTTGGAGCATCGGCGTTGTGCGGCGGCTGTCAAAAATCCAATGCGGAGTGTCGTAGGCGATAATTCCCGCTCCCAAATTCCAAAATGTGATGTTTTCGGGGTCGAGAGAAACCGCAAGCTCTATGTTTGAAAGACACTTCGACAAATCCGATTTCTCCCACGCCATATAGGCTTTAAGCCATGCGAAGTCGGCGATAAATCCCCTGTACCCCCCAAACAGCGAAAAAAGAGCAGACCTTGCGTCCAAACTTTTCTTAGGCGAACCAGTCTTCCCGACGCCCGCCAAAAAGGACGCCGAAAAACCTGCGGCAAACAAGACCGCCGCAACGAATAAAAACTTCAATACAAGCCTATACTTCACGAGACGAAAAAGCCCAAACGCTCAAAAATAAAAACGTCAAAATATAAATTACACCATACCCGAAAGCCGCAAAAAACTGATGCCACTCAACTCCGTAAAAAGCGAAGTTCAGCGTAGGCTCGAAAATCGCGAAGTTCGGAACGATGTATGTTATGGCGTTCAAAACAAAACCGCCGTCCGAAAAGAAGTCGGAGTAAGAAATCAAAGAAGCCGCGACCACCATGAAAGAAACGACAAGCGCAAACATCATCGACCTCGAAACGGCGCATACAAAACACGACATTGCCGCGATTGCCGAAAGCTTGACGCCCTGCAAAAAACCGAAAGCCAAAAAACCCGCCCAATTTACGCTTAACCTCGCCCCCGTCAGCATTTCGTCGGGAACGCCCGCAAGCCTAAGCTCCGCAAGATAAAGGGAAATTCCGCCCGCAAAAAGCACGAGAAAAACGAAAATTAAAATCATGTAAACTTCGCCCAAGAGCTTGCCCGCCACAAAATCAAGCCTGCTCACAGGATGCGCGAGCAAAGTCAGAACCGTCTTATTTTCGATTTCCGAATAAAAGAGCTGGCAAACCGAAACAACGGCAATGACAGCCCCGAAAAACCCGAGCGCGCCCGAAGTAAAATTGCCGACAAATTTAAGCTGCTCATGCCCCAAATCAAGCCGCATAGCATATCCTGAAAACAGAGTGAGAAGCACCGCCATCGGCACAATCAAAAACACAAGCTTCTGCCTTAGCGCGTCTTTCAGCGAATTTTGGGCAATCAGCAAAATTTTTTTCACTTGCCGCTCCTTTCGAGTATTATCTTGTTAAAGAAGTCCGCAAGAGAGCCGGCGGAAGTTTCCGCTTCAAGCTCAACCCCGAATTTTTCGGCGGAATCTCTTACGCTTTGCAAAAATTCAGGCGGAGGATTTTTCGCCTTAAAAGAAACGCTTTCGGAATCCGACAAAAGTTCGCGCAAATTTCCGCAGGCGGC
>JAGBWO010000182.1 GCA_017629765.1 Opitutales bacterium
CTTATGCTAGCGCTTTAAAACGATTTTATCTTCTATCTCGCCCTGAATTGTCGCAATTACCCATTTGTCGGCGGGCATTGAATTTTTAATCGTGGCGGAAGAGAGAGTTATTATCCTGCCGCCGCGCGCAAAAGCCAAAACCTCGTCGGCAAGCCCGCTTGCGATAAAATAAAACACCGCGCCCGACAACAAAAACAAAAATGCAAGCGCAAGAAAAACGGCGCGTTTCAATTTCCTTGTAAAGCCAAAAATCTTCATGGCGCAACCTTACGAAAAAAACCAAGCCTTATGCGAGAAAATTTTGCTAACGCCTGTCGAGAGAGCGGTAGTTTATCGCTTCAAGCAAATGCCCGCGCCTGATTTTTTCCGAAGAGTCCAAGTCGGCGATGGTTCTTGAAACTTTTATAATCCTGTCCCAAGCGCGGGCTGAAAGGTTCAAGCTTTCCATTGCGGAGGCAAGCATAGAGCGCAAATCATTGTCCAAAGAACAGTACGCCTTTATCTGCTTTGAAGACATTGAGGCGTTGTTGCGTATGCCCGAATCCGCAAAGCGATCCGACTGTATTTTTCGGGCGGCATTAATCCGCTTTCTGATTTCCGCCGAACTTTCGCCCTGCGCGGAAGAGCCTATTTCATCCAAAGATATCGCCGGAGCTTCAACATGAATGTCTATTCTGTCAAGAAGAGGCCCCGATATTTTCGAGCGATAGCGCTGGATTTGAAGCGGAGTGCAATGGCAGGCATGGCGTTTATCCCCGTAATATCCGCACGGGCACGGATTCATTGCCGCTACAAGCATAAATTTGCACGGAATTTCAACCTTGCCGGCAGAGCGCGATATGCTGACATATCCGTCCTCCAAAGGCTGGCGCATAACTTCAAGCGCGCTGCGCTTAAATTCGGGCAGCTCGTCCAAAAACAAAACCCCGTTATGGGCAAGGGAAATTTCGCCCGGCTTGGGAACGGAACCGCCGCCTATCAAGCCAACATCGCTTATTGTGTGGTGCGGAGAGCGGAACGGACGCTTGAAAAATTTGTTTTCGCCGTCCCTTGAAATTCCCGCGGCGGAATAAATCCCCAAAACTTCCAAAAACTCTTCGAGAGTGGGCATAGGCATAATAGACGGAATTCTTTTTGCTATCATGCTCTTGCCCGAACCGGGAGGACCAACCATTAGCAGATTATGCCCGCCCGCAACGGCGACTTCCACAGCCCTCTTAACTTGAAGCTGCCCCTTGACTTCGGAAAAATCCGGCATATAAATCTCGCCATCGCGCCTTGAATAGGGGGAATCTTCAAGCGCAACAGGCTTTAAATCGACTCTTCCATTTAAAAAATTCACAACCTCAAGCAGGCTGTCAGCGGCAATGACTTCTATTCCCTCCACAAGAGCAGCCTCGTAGGCGGATTCGCGCGGCAAAATCACGCCGCGCTTCAATTTTCTTGCAAGAAGGGCAAGCGAAACGCCGCCGTAAATGCTCCTGATTTGCCCCGACAATGCAAGCTCCCCCGCAATGACATAGCCGCCCATTTTTTCGGGAGCAATCCTGCCCGTTGAAGCCAGCAAACCGAGCGCAATTGGCAAGTCGTACATAGGGCCTTCCTTGCGGATGTCGCCCGGCGCCAAGTTTATGGTCGTTCGGGTTTGGGGCATTGCAAATCCGCTGTTTGCCAAAGCGGAGCTGACCCTGTCTTGCGACTCTTTCACCGCCGCGTCGGGAAGCCCCACCATAAACACGCGCGGCTCCCCCTTTTCCCCCGAATTGACTTCCACTTCGACAGGCAAGGCGTTAACGCCGACGAGCGCGCCCGAATGTACGGTAGAAAGCATTTTAAAGTTTCAGTTCAACCGCGTCTTTCCAAAGAGCTTCAAGCTTGTACTGCCCGCGCTGCTCTTCAAGGAAGATGTGCGCCATAAAGTCGAACGCGTCAACCACGACCCATCCGCTTCCGGCGGCATAGTCCCTGCCGACAGCCTCCACGCCGTTTTCCTTCAACACGGCGTCAAGCGCGCCAGCGAGAGCCTTCATATGCGGCTCGGAATTGGCGGTCGCCAA
>JAGBWO010000183.1 GCA_017629765.1 Opitutales bacterium
ATGCCGATAATTCGTCGGTCGAGGAAATCGGAATTTTGAAGAAGGGCTTCCAGTCTTTGAAAGTGGAAATTCTCGGCGGCTCTTTCAAGGGGGAGATTTTTGAGGCCAAAAATATTTTGCGCGCCCAGATGGATCTTGACAAGATGTTCAAGCGCGGCGATAGGGTGTGGGTTTCGATTTTAAACGGTTCGGACCCCAAGGTTGACTCGATAAACGCGCAGGATTATTACAGAAAAGATTTGACGGTTGTCTTGTTTTCAGTGTTTGCGCTGTTGCTTGTGGCTTTCGGGGGATTTGTAGGCTTCAAGGCCCTGCTTTCTTTTGTGCTTACATGCTTTGTCATTTGGAAGCTCGTGGTTCCGCTTTGCCTTATGGGGTACAGCGCGGTGTGGGTTTCGCTCTTTGCCGTGTTTGTTTTGACAGGGGCGATTTTGTTTTTGGTTGCGGGATTTACGCGAAAGGGAATTACGGCTTTTACGGGCGCAATGGCGGGAGTTTTTGCGAGCTGTTTGATGGCGTCTGTTTTTACAAAGTTATTTTCGATAAACGGCGCCGTTATGCCGTTTTCGCAGGCTTTGCTTTATTCGGGATACGAGCATTTGAATTTGTCGGAGCTTTTTATAGGAGGGATATTTTTGTCGTCTTCCGGCGCAGTGATGGATTTGAGCATGGATGTCGCCGCGGGAATGCAGGAGGTTTATTTGAGGGACAAAAACATATCTTTTAGGGAGCTTGTGTCTGCGGGATTGCGCATGGGAAGAAGCGTTGTCGGAACAATGTCAACCACTCTTTTGCTTGCTTACGCGGGGGGGTATTTGACGCTTATGATGGCTTTTTTGGCGCAGGGACCAAGTCCGGACGATTTCATAAACAACCCCTATGTCGCGTCCGAGTGCGTGAAGACGATAGTCGGCTCTTTCGGTCTGGTTTTGGTGGCGCCGCTAACCGCCCTTGCGGGAGGGTTTCTTATAAGGAAGTTTTAGCTTTTTGTAAAAAACTCAATCCAAGCTATTAGCGCAAACTGCATTATGACCATAATCGCCACAAGAGTGTAGCAGAATATGAAAAAATAGCTGCGGCGCATTTTGCGTTCTTTTATTGTTTGGGACATACAATGGGAGTTTCAATTTTTATTCTGTTTCTTCAAGCTTTTTTTGCGCGGCTTCGGCAATTTCAAGGGTTTTGGCAAGATTTGCCTTTTTAAGGCATATTTTTAAATTTTTCAGCGCGGGCGCAATATAGTTGGAGTATTCGGGCTTGTTTTTGACTCCGCTTAGATAGGCATATGCCCCGAGAGCCTGCATAAGCCTTTGCGAAGACGCCGCGTAAAAGGCTTTTTCGTCGAATTTTATTTTGCGGGTTTCGCAGTAAAAATCCGCCAGTTCTTCGCGCAGCCCGGCTGTCAATTGTTCGCAGTAGGGGTCGAACAATAGCGAGCCTAAATCGTACCAAAACGAGCCGAAGCGCATTCCTTGAAAATCTATGAAAAAGACTTCTCCGCCGTTTACAATAACGTTTTGGGACTGGAAATCGCGGTGTATCAAAGCCTGCGATTCAAGAATTTGCCCGATTGTTTTCCACTCGTCTAAGGGCTTTTCCGGATTCAGCTTCAAGCGGTTTTCTATTAGGTTTTCGAAAAAGTAGTTTCTTTCCCATTCGTAAAGGGCTTCGTCAAATCCCGGCATGAGCTTTACGGGATTTTTTAAATGCGCTTTCGTTGCCTTTTCGTGAAGGATTGCGGCGTTTAAAAGGGTTTTTTTGTAGAATGCCGAAATTTCAGATTTTTCCGCAGTTTTGCAGAAATCGAGCAGGTCGGTTTTGCCCGCGTCTCGCATTACGAGAATTTGCTTCTGCTTATCGTGGAAATATACGTCGGGGACGTTCACCCCGCTTTGAGACAAGAATTTTGCGATGTCGGCATACAAAAAGTTTTCCTCTCTCTCTCCTGAATATTCGCAGAAAATCAGGTTTCCCAAGTTTTTGTCTAAGAACCTGAAAAACGCGCGCGCGCTTCCTCCTTTTTGGATTTTTTCAAAATCTCCGAGCACTTCAAATCCAATCGACTTCAAAAAATCGGCGTTCATTTTATTTTTTCGTATTCCTG
>JAGBWO010000184.1 GCA_017629765.1 Opitutales bacterium
GATTTCTTCGGCGGGCATGTCGTTAGTTTTTGCCAAGACGATTTTTTCAGCCCTTGCTACGGCTTCGTCCAAAAGGGATTTCAACTTTACAGGTTCTCCGCTCTTTGTTTTGATTGCCTTGCCGTCTTCTCCCAAAATTGTTCCGAACCACACATGGCGCAATTCGGGCTTTCGGTATCCTTTTGCGTCAAACCACTTTCCGACCGTCAAAAACAGCTGCTGGAAATGGTCTTGCTGGCGTCCGTCCGTTACATAAACGATTTCCTCCGCGCCAAAATGTTCGACTCTGTACAAAACCGTTGCCAAATCGGTCGAAGCGTAGTTTGAGGCGCCGTCTTTTTTGCGTATGATAAACGGCTGCTTTGCAAACCTTTCGTGGTCTTTCAAGAACACAACCAGCGCGCCTTGGTCTTCGCACGCCAAGTCCGTTTCCGAAAGTTCTTTATAAATTCTGCCGACTTTGTCGCGGTAAAAACTTTCGCCAAGCGTTACATCTATTGTAAGCGACATTCTTTCGTACATTTTGTCGAAAGAAATTTTGCTTATTTTTACGATGTCGAGCCAAAGTTTCGTGTTTTCGGGGTCTCCGTTTTGAAGCTTTACAAGCTCGTCGCGGGCGGCGTCGGCGCATGACGGGTCTTCTTTTGCCTTTGCGGATCCCGCCTTGTACATTCTTTCCAAGTCTTCAAGCGCATTTTCGTTTTCGGGGTCGAGCTTGTAGTTTTCGGATTTTATGCCGTAAATCAGTATGCCGAAGTTTGTACCCCAGTCGCCGATATGGTTGTCGCAAACCATATCCGCGCCGCAAAAGCGCAGCAGCCTTTGGATTGTTTCGCCGATTACCATCGGACGCAAATGGCCTACGTGCATTTGCTTTGCCGTATTGGGAGAGGGGAAGTCTATGACGACTTTTTTGCCGTTGTAAAAGCTTTTTGCGGCGTCTTTTAAAGCGGCTTCTCCCTTGTATCTGCCAAGCCATTTTAAAAGAAATTCGGCAGACAGCTTGAAATTGACAAACCCCGGACCCGCGATAGAAATATCAACGAGATTTTCGTCGAAACGCCCGCTTTTTTTCAGCTCTTCCACAAAATAAGACGCCACTTCGCGCGGATTTTTTTTCGATTTTTTTGCAAAAGGAAGCGATCCGTTTATCTGAAAGTCTGCAAAACGCGGATCTGCGGCGCGGACGGAGGCGTCAAATTCGCCTCCAAAACATTCTTTTGCGACCGAGCTTGCGATTTTTTCTATCGACTTGGCGGGGTGAAACCAAATATTTGACATATTTTAGAAGCCTTTGATTTTGAAAAGCGAAGTGACCGACATATTGTTGTGAACCCTCAAAATGGCTTCCGCCAAGAGAGGGGCAATCGACAGGACTGTTATCGGATAATCCGCATATTTCGGGCTTGGAGGAGTGGAGTCGGTTACAATGAGTTCGTCCAAAATTCCGTCCGAGAGGCGTTCGTAGGCTTTGTCGGTCAAAACCGCGTGCGATACCGCGGCGCGGACCGATTTCGGATTTCTTTCGCGCAGAAGTTTCGCTGCCGCTACGAGCGTGCCTGCGGTCTCCGTCATATCGTCGACAAGCAGAATGTCCTTGCCTTCAACTTCTCCGACGAGGTTTGACGCCTCTACATGGTCCGCGCTTACTCTGCGCTTTGCAATAAAGCCGAGAGGGCATTCGAAGAGTTTTGAAAAGCTCTGCGCGCGCTTTAAGCCGCCGACGTCCGGAGAGAACACAGTGAGGTTTGAAATATCCATATTCTTCTTCAAATAGTCGTATATCACCGGCGAAGAATAGAGATGGTCGCAAGGAATGTCGAAAAAGCCGGGTATTTGCTGGGCGTGGAGGTCGAGCGTCAGTATTCTGTCAATTTTTGCCGCAACCAAAAGATTTGAAACGAGCTTTGAGGTAATCGGAACTCCGGGTTTATCCTTGCGGTCTTGGCGGGCGTATCCGAAGAAAGGCACAACTGCCGTGATGCGCGAGGCCGATGCGCGGCGCGCGGCGTCAATCATAATCAAAAGCTCCATCAGATTGTCGTTTGTCGGGCGGCAGGTCGGCTGGATTATAAAAACGTCGTCGCCTCTGATATGGTCGAGAATTTGAACGTAAGTTTCGCTGTCGGGGAAAGTTTCGGTTACGACCGAGCCGAGCGGCGCAGAGAGGTGGGCGCATATTTTCTTAGCTAAATCAGGGTTTGCACGCCCTGAAAATATTTTCAAGTTGTCTATTTTCATACGGGAGAAATTCCTTTATTCTTATTTTTTTCAATTTATTTGCTTTGAGTTTTCGGTCAAGTTTAAAAACCGACAAAACAGGGGCGTCTTCTTCTGTTTTGTCGGCGGCGGATTTTAACGGACGGTATTTTTGGATTTACAAGGCGACGTTTTTCGGCTAACTCTTTTTTTCGATTTAAATAAAAGTTTTTGCTTGAATCAAATATCTACATTTTTAACTTCTCAATCGTATGAAAAAAATAACACTTCTATTATTCGGGGGGGCTTTGTTTTCGGGGTTTTTATTTGCCGACAATCTTGCCTATAAAAACGACTTTTCAAAAACGACGTCAAAACTTGAGACCGTCGGGCGCGGAGAAACCAAGATTGCAAACGGAGTGTTGTTCTCCAAGGATAATTACGCCTGCTTTGGCGACAAGGATCTGAAAAATTACTCCTTTTCGTTCAAAGCGCGCGCTCCGAAAGACGCGGAGCAGGTGCAAATTTGGGCGGGGTTTAGAAACAGCAACCGTTTCGACCGCTATGTGGTGGGCATCAAGGGCGGCTTGCTCGACCAAATTTATCTGATGAGGCTCGGATACATGGGTACCGACGAATTTTTGGCAACCCGCCCGCTGCGCTTCCATCCCGAAGTCGGGCAGTGGTATAAAATGAGAGTCGATGTTTGCGGCAACCGCATACGCGTATTTTTGGGGGATGAAACTCTTCCCAGAATCGACGTCATAGACAACAATTCCGCGCTTGCTCCGAGCGGCGGGATTACTTTGGGCGGCAGCTGGATTGGCACGGAATTCGACGACCTTGAAATCAAGTCTTTGCCCGACGATGCGTTTAAGGGAATCAAGCCCAAGACGGAATTCGCGCAAAAATTGACGGATTCGCAAAAGGAAGAGAAGCGCAAGGCGGAGCGCGCCAAGTATGTCGGCAAAAAATTGGAAGACGCCTCTTTGCCGCGCACAGAAATTTCCTTGGACGGCGACTGGCTCTTTATGCCGGAATACCAGCTAAACGACAAGACCAAGGCGGTTTCAACTTCCGTTGACGACAACAACTGGCACGTCATGCAGGTTCCGAGCTTTTGGAATCCCATACGCATCTGGCTTCACGGCGAAACGATGAAGGCGGCGAACGGGCACGAGGCAAAGGGCGTTTCCGACAAATATTACCAGTCCGAAACCGACCGCTGTGAAAATTATACTTTCGACTACAAGAAGACCGGCGCGGCATGGTACCGACAGTGGGTCGAGCTTCCGAGGGAAATCGAAGGCAAGCATTTGGAGCTTCAATTTGACGCCGTATCCAAAACTGCCGAAGTATATATAAACGGCGAGTTTGCAGGCTCTCACGTTGGTATGTTTGGCGATTTCAAAATCAATGCGACCGGTAAATTAAAAGCGGGCAGAAACTTAATTGTAGTAAAAGTTGTTCGAGATATTCAAGGTGCGGCACGCCAAACAAGTGAAGCTATGGAAAACTATTACTCGTCGGTTCGTAAAGAAGCCGAAGATAATAAAGATGATAAAGTTGCCAATCAAGAAGTTGTAGTTGATGTTCCGCACTGTTTCTATGGTGATAATCCCGCCGGTATTTGGCAACCGGTAAAACTTATTATTACAAATCCGGTTAAGATTGAAGATGTATTTATTAAGCCTGCCTTAGACGGAGCATCATTTGAGCTTGCGGCAAAAAACAATACAAGCAAAAAATCTGCATTCGACATTGCTTTAAATATTGTTGATAAGGCTGACGGCAAGCCTCTTTATAGCGCAACGGTTTTAAAAGGCGTGTCATTGAAGGCGAATGAAGAAAAGACATTTAATTTTGATGCAAAGAAATTAAAGCCAAAACTTTGGGAACCGGTTTCTCCAAATCTTTACGATTTCAAGTTCTCGCTCGTATCAAACAAAAATGTTTTAGATGATATGACAATCGTTTCAGGTTTTAGAACATTTGAAGCCCGTAAAGATGGTTATTTTTATTTGAACAATCGCAAATTCTGGTTGCGTGGAGGTAATCATATTCCTTTTGCACTTCGTCCAAATGACGAAAAGTTGGCTGATAGATTTATGCAGTTGATGAAGGAGGGCAATGTGCAGATTACCCGCACGCATACGACGCCTTGGAACGAGCTTTGGGTCTCTGCTGCCGACAGAAACGGCATCGGCATAAGCTTTGAAGGCACTTGGTCGTGGCTTATGATTCACTCAACGCCAATTCCAAATAACGCAGTTATGAATTTGTGGCGTACAGAATGGCTGAAGGTTATCAAGAAATTCCGTAACCACCCTTCAATCTTATTCTGGACAACGAATAATGAAATGAAGTTTTACGACAATGATACAGATTTAGAACGCGCAAAGAAAAAGTTTACAATCATTTCTGACGTGGTTAAAGAAAATCGTATTATTGATCCGACACGTCCGATTTGTTTCGACTCAAATTATATGCACCGCAATGGATTGCGTCGTTTTGGCGCGGAGTTTATGAAAACTGTTGATGATGGCGATATTGATGATAATCACGGCTATTACAACTGGTACGACCACACCGTGTTCAAGTTCTTTAACGGCGAATTCCAAAAGTCGTTCAAGGCAGAAGGAAGGCCTCTTATTTCGCAGGAAATGTCAACCGGCTATCCCAACAACGAAACAGGGCATCCGACGCGCTCTTACCAGCTGATTCACCAAAATCCATTCACTCTAATCGGCTACAAGGCGTACGACTTTGCAAATCCCGATTATTTCTTAAAGACGCAGGCGTTTACTACGGGCGAACTTGCGGAAACTTTGCGCAGAACAAACGAAAAGGCTTCCGGTATAATGCACTTTGCTTACATGACATGGTTCAGGCAGTGCTACGACGCCGAAAACATTGAGCCTTATCCCACATATTTTGCTATGAAGCGCGCAATGCAGCCCGTCTTGGTGAGCGCGGAGCTTTGGGGCAGAAATGTTTATTCCGGCGAAAAATTGCACACTCGTATTTATGTCGTAAACGACAATGAAGAGGGCAGGGCGTTGAAGCCGACCGTATTGAACTGGTCGATAGAAGTCGCGGGCAAGACGCTCGCAAGCGGAAGCGCAAACTTCCCGGAAGTCGAATACTACGGGCGCAAATACATCGAGCCGGAAATTAAAATTCCCGATGTAAAGGGCAAAGTCGCCGCCAAATTGAAGCTTTCTCTTTCCGAAGGAGGAAAGGTGGTTTCCCAAAATTGGTACGACTTGAATATCGCCAAAAAACAGTGGAGCGCAAACCCCTTCAAAGCCAAGCGCAACATAGTGCTTTTGGACGGCAACGACGCAAAATCGCAGCTCGACTTCTTGGGGGTTAAATACCGCAAGGCAAACAATGTGGCAGACTTGCTTAAATCAAAGCCGTCGAGCGTTTTGGTAATTTCCGGCAACGCCGACATTTCCGATGAAGACGCAAAAGCTCTGCGCTCGTTCCAGCATAAAGGCGGCAGAATTTTGTTCTTAAACAGCAAGGAAGCCGCAAAGAAGACCTATCCCGAATACATCACAAGCTGGATTATTCCCACCGAGGGCGATATTGTTGTGATGGAGCGCGAAGACCACCCCGTCTTTAACGGCATTGGAGAAATGCAGCTGCGCTACTTCAACAACAACAAGCGCGAAATCCCCAGAGCATGCAGCGCAACCTTGAAAGTGGCGCGCCACGAAAACGTAAAAGAGCTTGCGGGGCAAATGAAAATCCACGCCTATATCGACGGCGGAAAGCCCGAAGACCGCATAAAGAAGATGGCGCTGAGCAAGAACAGCAGCGCCTACTCGGGAATCTTCATTTCCTTCTCCTACGACAGGTTGCTCAGATCTGTGACGATCACGGGTGGCGTGACGATGGAGGACGCCAGCGACAGCAAC
>JAGBWO010000185.1 GCA_017629765.1 Opitutales bacterium
TAAAAAATATTTTCAAAAATGCTTGCGCAACCAAAGCCAAAATGGTTTTATTAAAAATAATATATGCATATAGGGGTTTTTAAAAAGTTGATGTTTGTTGCGGCGTATGTTTTGCCGCTTTTGCTGGCGGAGCGGCCCGCCTGCGCGGAAGTATTAGATAAATCGGAAGTTGCGGCGTCGGGCGGCGAATCCTCTCAAAAAAATATCGACATAAAAAACGTTGACCCCGACATATCCAGCGCGGAAGAGCTGAAAAAAACTCCCCTTACGCTGCAAAACGCCATAGACGCGGCGATGCGCGGCAATTTGAATTTGATTTATACCCGTTTTGAGCCTGAAAAAAGTTCGCAGGATGTTAAAATAGAGGAGTCTGTTTTCGATCCGCAGCTTAATTTCTCGTTTACTTATACGGATTCAAAAGATTCGCGCTCTTCGTCTTATGTGGAAGGTGCGATTATTCCGCGCAACAATTATTTGAACTACAATTTGAATTTGCAAAAGAAGGTGGAAACGGGCGGAAGCGTCAAAGTATGGACAGGCTCTTCGAGGACGGAGACGAATTCCCACGACGCGTCTTTGAATCCGTATTATGTGGCCAACATAGGCGTTGACATTACACAGCCCGTCTTAAAGGGGGCGGGTTTTGCGGTAAATTTGGCTCCCATTGCGATAGCGCGTTCCCACCGAAAGGAAAGCGAGCTTGCGCTGCGCAAGAAAATTTTGGATACGATACTGAATTCGGAAGTTGCTTACTGGAATTTGTCGGCGGCTTACGCGTTTAGGGATTTGCGCCGAAGCAATTTGGAGCTTGCAAAGAAGCTTCTTGAAGAAAACAAGGCGAAATTCGGGGTCGGGATTATCCGCCGGCAGGACGTTTTGCAGGCGGAAGCAAACATTGCGGAGGCGGAGGAAAAAATGATTTCCGCCGAACAGCTTATCCAGCAGAACAACGACGAGCTTTTGGGGACTTTCGGAAAACTTGAATTTGACAACAATCCCATGTTTGCCGTTGCGGTTCTGCCGCAGGACAACATCGAAATGCCGAATTTCGAAGGGGTTGTTTCGGGCGCGCTCGAATTCGACCTCGATATGCAGATTGCAATGGAAGCCATTGAGCGCAGCAGGCTTGAATACGTTGTCGCCGACGACAATGTAAACCCGTCTTTAAACTTGCGCGCGGGGGCCTCTGTTTTGAGCAAGGACGACAATTATTTGGATTCCTACAAGCACGCGGCGCAGCGCAAGGGCTATTCTTGGAATGCGGGGGTGGATTTTGCGCTTCCGTGGGGCTTGCGCGCGGAAAGGGCGAGGAAAATAAAGTCGCAGATAAGTTTGAGGCAGTCGCAGGTGAACTTGTCGAATGTTCGGCAGGACTTGATGCAAAGCCTGCGTTCGGCATATCGAGATTTGGAGGCGGGCATTGAGACTCGTCGCAGCGCGGCGAGAACTTTGACACTTAACATGGAGTCTTTCGACCAGCAGAAAGCTTTGTACGACGTAGGCCTTGTCACTTTCCGCGACGTCTTGCAGGCGCAGAGAGATTTGGACGAATCAAAAAGCCGCTATCTTGACGCGGTCTATTCCGTCATTCTTGCGCGCGCAAAGCTTTCGCGCTTGGACGGCACGATTTTGCGGCGCCATTCTTTTACTTGGGGGGATTTGGGCGAGTACGAAATTCCGCCTTCAACCAAAGCGGTTTCAAAAGATTAAGGGGTAACAATATGAAAAAAATATTTTTGGGAACACTGATAATCGGCGCAATCGCGCTAATTACTTTTTATTTGGGGAAATACATTTTGGAAATCCGCGCGCGGGAGGCTCTCGACCCGACGCCCTCCGAACCCGTGCAGCGCGTCGATATTTACGAAAAAATAACGGCGACGGGTTTTGTCGAGCCTATTGTAAGCACTGAAATCCGTTCGGAAATCAACGGCAAAATCGCGCGCATTTTGGTTCAGGACGGAGACGTTGTAAAAGCGGGGGACTTGCTCGTGGAGCTTGACAAGACGTCGCTTCAATCGGAGGAGTCGATGGCCAACAACGAATACAATTTGCAAAAGCTTTCTCTCGAACAGGCGGAGCGCGATTTCGTGCGGCAGGAGGAGCTTATGAAAAAAGGCTTTGCCATAGCCAAAGATTATGACGACGCCAAAACCACTTTGAACAAGGCGCGAATCCAGCTCGAAGTAAAAAAATCCGAATGGGAAAAGGCGAAAGACAACCTTTCAAAAACTTCAATCGTAGCCCCGCAGAGCGGAACGGTGACCGATATGGATTTGACGCTTGGGCAAGTCATTGTCGGGGCGGGTTCGGTAAATTCGGGGACGCTTTTAATGAAGGTGAGTTCCCTTGAAAATTTGTATGCGGAAGTCAAAATCAATGAAATTGAAATCGAAAAAATAGGAAACGGAAAGCAGCCGATAATTTCTTTCGAGTCAATGAAGGATTTGACCTACACGGGGGAAATATTGTCAAAATCCCCCTACGCGAAAAACGAAAACAACACGAGGGTCTTCCCCGTGAAAGTCGGCTTTAAATCGGCTGACGGCAAAGTCCGCCCCGGCATCAGCGCGAATGTGGAATTTCCAGTGAGCAGGGTTGACGACGTGTGCGCCGTTATGCTTTCCGCAGTATATGCCGACGCCGCCTGGCAGTATGTGTTTGTAAGAAACGATGACGGCTCATGGCGCAGGCAGCGCGTTGAAACGGGCATTAGCGACATCCGCTATGTCGAAATCAAGCGCGGGCTGAAAGAGGGCGACATCATTGCGCTTTCGTATCCCAAAAAGAATTACGTCGCAACCAGCGCGATTTCAGACTTCCCGAAAGAGGAAAAAACGGAAAAGCACGAAGATTGATATGCCGGAAAATCGCCGCATAATTATGCAGACAAAGACGCTGCGCAAGATTTACCGCTTGGGCAACGAAGATGTCCATGCGCTCAAAGGCGTGGACATAACGATTTGCGAAAACGATTACGCCGTCATTTTGGGGGCGTCCGGTTCCGGAAAATCGACTCTCATGCACATACTGGGTTTTATGGACACTCCCACCGACGGGGAGATTGTGTTTGACGGCGCGGATGTATCGAGGATTTCCGCAAACAAGCGCGCATGGTACAGGTCAAACAGAATAGGCTTCGTTTTCCAGACCTTCAATCTTTTGCCGCGCCTTAGCGTTTTGAAAAACGTGATGCTGCCCTTTTCTTATTCGCGCGAAAAAATTCGGAACCAGGAGGAAATGGCGCGGGAGGCTCTCGAAAGGGTGGGTATGCTTCACCGCCAAAACCATATCCCAAACCAGCTTTCGGGCGGAGAACGCCAGAGAGTCGCGATAGCAAGGGCGTTGGTAAACCGTCCGCGCGTGATTTTTGCGGACGAGCCTACGGGCGCGCTGGACGTCAAAAACGTAAAAAAAGTTTTGGCTTTGTTCGACGAGCTTGTGGCGCAGGGGCAGACAATCGTAATGGTTACGCACGACCTTGATGTCGCCAAAAGCGCGCACCGCGTCATAAGGATGAGCGACGGAATGATTATAGAGGATGCGCTGACCGAAAAGGGAAAGGCGCTTGCAAAATGAATTTTATATTTGAGTTTTTTGTGGGCGTTTCAAACGGACTGGGCGAAATTTGGTCGCACAAAATCCGCTCGATGCTGTCAATGATAGGCATTATTTTGGGGTGCGCCGCTTTGGTTGCGATGATGAGCGTTGTCGACAATCTGATGAAAGATTCCCGGCAGGCGTTTGAGGAAAGCGGCGGCGTTGAGCTTATTGAAGTAGTAAGGCAGGATGTTCCCGACGAGCAGGCGGACATCGCATCCCTTTCAAAAGGCCTTACGATAGACGATGCCTATGCCATTAGGTACGCGGTTCCTTTGATTGAATACATAAGCCCGCAAATCTGGGTGAGCCACGAGCGCGTGCGCGGCAAGCGCGGCAGAACTTGGATGCCCGTATTTGCAATATTCGGGGACAATGTCGACATCGGCCAGCTTGAAATAGAGCGCGGCAGAAATTTATGCGAGCTTGACATGCGCTCTTA
>JAGBWO010000186.1 GCA_017629765.1 Opitutales bacterium
CGCGCTGAAAGTCTCTTTTTGACATAAATCCGCTGAAAATAAGCTAATGAATTTAGCACAAGCCATTGCGCTTTCAATAAAAAAATCGGCACAATTTTACTTGCGCCGACATTTAATTTTTCCAACCGGCAATTTACGCGTTCGCCGTCAAAAGAAAAGCAAAACGCGCACCCAAAAGGAGAATTGCCATGCAAAGCGCAATCAATATCGCCGAATATCCCTTGCCGAATCCGCATTCTTCCGAAACCTGCAAAGGCTCAAACGCGGCTCTTATCCATTTGAAATAATAGTATATCGAAGCCGCCGAACCCAAAACCAAGACCAGCATAAGCCAATACAGCCCCGCCGCATACGCCAAAACCAAAACGAACAATTTTGCGAAAAATCCCGCAGTCGGAGGAATGCCGGCAAGAGAGGCAAGCCCCAACGCGAGGGATGTTGCCGCCGTCGGATTTCTGCCCCACAAGCCCCTGTAGTCGCATACGCGCAAATCGGCGTCGTTTGCGGGCTTGCCCAAAGACTGCACAAAAAATACGGCAAACAGCGCAAAAGCGTAAGACAATATGTAAAGGACAAGAGTGTATCCTATCGCGGAAGAGTTGTCCTCCATGCTATTGGTAAGAACGACTGCGGCTGTTAAAAACACCATCATATACCCTGCGTTGGCTATACCCGAAAAAGCCACAATCCTCTTTGCGTTCTTTTCGTTCAATCCTCCGAAATTGCCGATTATTATGCCCATTGCGGCGGAAACGCTCAAAACCATTATAAGATTATCCGAAAACGGCATACTAATTAGCATGCTAAAAAGCGCAATCACCGCCGCAGACTTGGACGCAACCGCCAAGAAAGCCGCAACGGGAAGAGGCGCGCCCTGATAAACGTCGGGCGACCAAAATTGAAACGGAAACGCGCTAAGCTTGAAAAATACGGCTGAAACCGCCAAAACCGCGCCTGCTCCGAAAAGAACATTGCCGCCGCCTTCCGTAAAGTTGCCGTAATATAGCATTTCACTGCCCAATTCAAAGGACGATGCGTAAACAAACGCAATCCCGAGCAAAAAGAACGCTCCAGAAACTCCGCTTACTATTATGTATTTAATTGAAGCTTCCAGATTTTCAAGATTTCTCCTGCCCCACGCAATGAGCGCGTAAAAGCAAATCGCGGAAGTTTCCAGCGCGACGAAAGTGAGCATCAAATGCCTGCTCCTTGCAAATATTGAAAGAGCCGCAACCGCAATCGTTAAAATTCCAAAAAATTCTCCCGCATTTTTTATGGAGAGCGAATTTAGGAATTTTTGCGACATCGAAGCCGTCAAAACCCCGCACATTATGAAAAATGCCGAAGAAAAGGGGCTTGGAGCAAGCATTTGAAAGAATGCGTATTCATTGGAGCTTGAAACCACCGCGCAAATTGAAGCTATAAAGCCTATATGCGCCAATACGCAACAAAATTTAGGCGAAATTTTTTTGAACGCGCC
This sequence comes from Opitutales bacterium, assembly GCA_017629765.1. Taxonomy (GTDB): domain Bacteria; phylum Verrucomicrobiota; class Verrucomicrobiia; order Opitutales; family Intestinicryptomonadaceae; genus Intestinicryptomonas. The sequence continues at coordinate 1,481 of JAGBWO010000186.1, forward strand.
GGCCAATATCAAAATAACGCCGAAACACGCCAATACCGCCTCGGGCAGAACCGCAACCCAATCCGCCCCGTTTAAAAGTTTTTCGATAGAAGCTTCCATAGTTTTACTATTTATCTGTTAAATTGTATGCGGGAATGCCGCCCAGCGTTTCATCCAAAGGAACGGTTATCAATTTGGGGGCAAATCCAACCAAAATCAAAGCCAAGAGCAAAATCAAAATCGGGCTTCGCTCTTTCCATGAAATATCGCAGTTTCCAGCCTTTTTCACGGCGTCCGACTGCGCCCCGAAGAATATGCTTGCAACCGCCCTCAACCCGTAAATCGCGGAAATTATTATGCCGGAAACAGCCAGCGCGCAAACTGCCGCCCCCTTGCTCCATAAAGCCGCAAACACGGAAATTTCACCCCAGAAGTTCGCAAAGCCCGGCAGCCCTATGTTCGCCAAAACCGCCGCAACAAAAAGCCCCGCGCAAACAGGCATATTTTTGTACGCCCCGCCAAGCGAAGGCATATCGCAAGTGGAGAACCTGCTTTTGATTATTTCCGCAAATATAAAGAGAGCAGCAACGCTCAATCCATGTCCGAACATAATCATCACCGTTCCGCCGGCGCCCAAGACGCTCATCGAGGCTATGCCCAAAAAGCAAAGCCCCATGTGCGAAACGCTCGAATACGAAACCATCATCTTGAAATCGTTTTGAGCCATAGTGCAAAGCCCTATCAAAATAACATTCAAAAGGGCAAGAACCGTAATCGCGCCCATTGAAAGCCCCGCATTCGCCCCGAGCAGCGGAACTGCGACCTGTATAAGCAAGTACAAGCCGAATTTTTTTAGCACGCCCGCATGAAGCATCGAAAATGCGGCCGGAGCCTCATTGTAAGTTTTAGGCGCCCATGAGTGAAGAGGAAAGAGCGAAACCAATGCCCCAAGTCCAACAGCAAGAACGGCAAAAATAACCCCCGCCGATTTTGCACCGATATTTCCCGACGCAAAGGCGTCCGCCAATTCCCGCAAATTAAACGTTAGCGTGCTTGTGGAAACAAACGCAAGCGCGATTATTCCAAGCAAAGCCAAAAGCGCGCCAAGCGTCAGATAAACCGCCATTTCCATAGCCGCAGACTTGCGGTTTTCGCCGCCCCAGACGCACATTGCAATAAAAGTAGGAACGAGCGCAAACTCGTGGAAAGCGTACATCCAAAGCACGTTTTGGCTTGCAAACATTCCCATCAAGCCGCCCTGCATAAAGAGCATGCAAACCAAGTATGTTGAAATCCCCCTGATTTTGACGGGGCTTACCATTGTCCATAAAAACGCCGCAAAGCCGACGATGCCCGCCAGCAAATACATTGCCGACGAAACTCCGTTTACGCCCATCTGCCCGAATGCCGACGAAACTTCCAACACCCCGTTTTTCGCATAAAAAACAGCCGTAAGAACAGATGAGGCAAGCGCGATGGCGCATCCGAAAAACGCCACGCTCTTTACCGCAAGCTCTCCCGCAAACTTCGAGAACGCAAACGCCAAAACGGCGCAAATTAACGGTGCGTAAACACCCGATAAAAATGTAATTTCAGAAATTTCCATAGTATTAAACCGCTAAAATTATAAACGCCGCCAAAAGCCCCAAAACCATCCAAACAACATAGCTTGAAACCCACTTGACATGCCAGCTCTTGATGACAAGCCCCAAAAGGCGCGATATAAGGGCAAGCCCCTTGACCGCAAATCCCTGTATCAAAAGCATATCGAGAGCGTTTATCAAAACCGCAAAACGCTGCTGGACTTTCAAAACGTAATAGTTGTAAACATCGTCAAACCATCCGTGCTTTTCCAAAATATGGTACATAATAGGATGGTCGCTTTCGATTTTGTCTTCGCCCCTGCCGTAGAGGAAATATGCAATCAAGATTAGAATCAACGTGCAAACAAGGAGCATCGCCCCCGCCCAATCAAATAAAACATCCCCTTCTATCATCTTGTGGAAATGTTCCCAACCGGTTTGGCTGAAAGCCATAAAATTTTCCGCGCTTAACGGCATTAAACCCGACATTTTGCCGCCGAGCCATTTTAAGCCGCCAAACACCGCGCCCCATGCCCCCGCAAGAGAAAATACGCCCAAAACGACAAGGGGAATCGTCATAAACAGCGAATTTTCCCTCGCCTTGACCGCCTTTTCCGACATTGGTTTGCCCAGAAAAACCGCAAAGAAGAGCCTTGCCATATAAAGCGGCGTAAGAAGGGCGGCTATCAGCACAAACGCAAAAGTCGCAATCTTGAACGCCCCGAGCGCGCCGAGCCTGCAAAGCCCCGACACATCAGAAACGGAAGCATTCACATATTCGTTTACGAGGCTTAAAAGCGATATGTTTAATATCATTTCCTTACTGTAATACCCCGCAAAGAAGGGAACCGATATAATCGAGCATGTCGCAAGAAACGCCGCAAGCGCGGTTATTGGCATTTTCCTTGCAAGCCCCCCCATTTTAAACATATCCTGCTCGTGATGGCAGGCGTAAATCACTGAACCTGCAACCAAGAATAGCGCAGCCTTGAAAAATGCGTGCATTGTAAGGTGCATCATTGCAATTCCGTACGCGCCCAAACCGACAGCCACCCCCATCAGCCCCAAATGCGCCAAGGTGGAGTAAGCCAAAGTCTTTTTAATGTCGCGCTGCCCCAAAGCCCAGAAGCCCGCGCACATCGCCATAAGCGAGCATATAAGCACCATAAAGCCCGAAGCGACAGGCGTAAGCAAACCGACCACGCCAAGACGCACAGTCATAAACACGCCCGCCGCAACCATAGTGGCGGCATGAATCAGCGCGGAAACCGGCGTAGGGCCGGCCATCGCGTCCGTAAGCCAAACTTGCAACGGGAACTGCGCAGACTTGCCCAAGAATCCGCAAATTAAAAGAAGAGCCATCGGAGTTAACGCCAAACTCGGGTTTGCCTTCAAGGCGGTGGCAATCGCGCCAAATTCAGTCGTTCCGAAAACGTGATAACACCAAATTATGCCAATCAAGAATCCGAAGTCGCCCACCCTGTTTGCAATAAACGCTTTTTTGGAAGCCATTTTGGAGTACTCTGTATCGGCGTAATGGGCAATTAGCATATATGAGCTGAAACCGACAAACTCCCAAAATATGAACATCATAAAGAGGTTGTCGGCAAGCATTATTCCCGTCATCGAGAACATAAAGAAACTTAGCCCCCCGAAAAATCTGCCCTTGGCGTCGTCCTTATCCATATAGCCGACACTGAAAATATGTATGAGCCACCCGACAAAGCAGACGACAAAAACCATATTTTTTGAAATTTCGTCAAACAGAAAGCCGAAGTTTATGGAAAAGCCTCCGAGCTTGAAAATCTCAACCGATTTAGACGCCGAATCCCCGCTTTCGCCAAGCAAAAGCCCCATCGCCAAAATAAGAGCGAATGTCGCCGACAAAACGGAAACCGCAGCAGCCCCCCATTTTGACCTGCGCAGGAAAAAGGCGCTTAAAGCCGCGGCAAAAAGCGGCGCAAGCAGCATCGCCCACATGTCCGAAAATTCGCAACCTAAAATTGAAGAAAACATATACTATTCTCCTGAAAGAGTGTCGACGTCGTCGGCGCAAACCGAGCGTCTTATTTTAAAGAATTGAACAACCACAGCAAGCGCGACCGCAACCTCGCCCGCCGCCACCGCCATGGCAAAGAAAGCGAACACAGCCCCGTCAATGTCGTCATAAGCCGCCGAAAACGAAACCAATGCAAGCATCGCCCCGCACAGCATAAGCTCAAGGCACATCAAAACAACGAGCAGGTTTTTTTTGAGGACCACTCCCGCAAGCCCCGCAAAAAAAATCAGCAAGGACGGAATTAAAAAGTCGTTTAGATTTTCCATAAAAAACCTTTCTTAAAGCATTTCCCTCTTCGGGCGTTCCGGCGAAGGCTCTTTGGCTATCGCAATTATTGCAACCATTGCAACCAACAAAACAGCCCCCGCGATTTCAAACAAAAGCATAAACTTCGTGAAAAGAGAAAGCCCGTAAAGCTTTGAAACCGACAACGCCGACACCCCGCCCTCAAGCGCGACTTGCAGGTCCGGGCAGTTCAAAATGAAATACGACGCCGAAAGCCCCATCAAAAGCCAAAGCAAAACAACGCCCGCCCTGTTCTTCAACGGCGAATTGTCGCGGCTTTCCCCCGCAAGCATTACGGTAAACACAAAAAGCACCATTACAGCCCCCGCGTAAACCACAAGCATTACGAACGCCAGAAAAAACGCCTTCATCAAAAACAAAAGCCCCGACATTCCAAGCATCGAAACAAGCATTGACATTACCGCATTTATATATCCGCGATTCAGCAAAAGCCCCAAAGCTCCGCCTACGCCCATCGCGCAAAAAATTCCGTAAACAATATTTTCCATCAGTGCGCCCCTTTCGATTTTTGAGCAGTATCCTTAATTTTTTTCCACTTCATTACGCTGTCGGGCAGAACGCCTCCCCTGCGGTAAAGCTCCGCCTTTCCCCTAAGCATTGAAGCCCTGTCGTAAGAGGCTATTGAAAACTCCTTCTGCAAAACGATTGCCTGTTCGGGGCATACCTCTTGGCACAATCCGCAAAATATGCACCTTATCATATTTATCTCAAAATTTTTTGGAGCCTTTTCGATAAAA
>JAGBWO010000187.1 GCA_017629765.1 Opitutales bacterium
AATATAATATCACAACAATAGCAATCAAAGACATTTCAGAAATAATTGAAAAGCTATCTGCCATTAAAATTGGATAAAACATAAAAACCTCTTTCCTTCGTTAAAATTTTATTTATAAAATCAGCATAGTGCCTATACCCCAGCCGACATCCCACCAAAAATCTCCCGACAACTGTCCGTTTGTTTCAACAACTTCGCACCTTGCCGTTTCATACTGTTTTGTATTATAATTATAAACTTCTTTTATGGAAATCCTTGTATATCCGTTTGACGTTACCAAAGTCTTCCAAAATAGTTCGACTTCATAGCTAATACTTTTAGGAGTATTTCCATTCCATTCAATGTTTAAATTTTTAACTTGCGCAGAATTGCAACTACCAAACGGATGATGAACATTTTCATATATGCGCTGTTTGTTCGCTAAAACAGTATTATTTATCTCTTCGTAATACTCATCGTAAGTAAATTCTTTTGAATCGAAGCCGAATATGACGATAAGCACAAAAAAACCAATGGTTGAGATCCACGACGCTTTTCTTACGAAAGACAGTATGGATTTTGATGTCTCTTCCGCCGTAATTCTCTCGGAAAAGAATACAGCACAAAATGATAATAACTCAAATGGATCCCACAAAAAAGATAAAAGATTTGCCCCGACAATTATGCCAAGCGGACGCCAATCATACGTTCCCTTTTCTTTATACGAATATGCCTGCTCTGCAACTATCGAAAAAATGAAATGAAAGTTTGCAACCAAAGCAATCAAACAAATTATGTACGCAATTATGTTTCCATTCTCTACCGTACTTGAAAAAGAATCGTTGCAAAGCAATACTGACGTTGCAAAAGCAACCCATGCTACTTTCTTGTTAAAACGCAAATAATTTGGAATTGCGACTTGCTCTTCTTGAATGGAGAAATTTACTTCTGTATCCATAAAATATGTAGTTCACAACATATTTCGCGTTTTTAGGAAAAATCTCCCGTGTAAAAAATCTCCCGTGTGAAATAAAAAATTTTTATTTTTTTTACAAAAGTTGCCGCTTTACACAAATTTAATCCAAGATGACGGACGTGTTCGAGATTATCCAGTTTTGCATTTTTTTTAGAAGGGGAGCGGCGTTTCGGCTTTTTAACTGCAAGGCGGGAGTAGAAAGTATTTCTTTAAGCGTTTCAAGTTCGCCAAGAGTCAGGCTTGCCGCAAAATCTTCTTTTATCGGATAGCCTTCGCTGCGCATAAAAACATACAAATATTTTATGAAGACGCACAGGGCGTCCGCACCCGAATTTATCGCCCCGAAAGACGCCGCAAGGATTTTGTGGAAATTTGAAAATTCTTCAAGATAGGCGGCGTTTTTAAACGCGCATTTTGAAATCTCGCAGGCTATTTGAAAGCTTTCGTAATCGCGCGCAATTTGCGGATGCGATTTCAACAGCTCAAAATCCTTTAAAAAAAACATATCGCCCGTTTTCGACTTTTCGCACTCGGCGCAAATTTCGTCAAACAAATCGGGCAGATGCGAAGTTTTCTTTTGCCCTACCCTCTTATATAGGACGCACAACCCTGCCTCTTCGGAAAATATTTTAAATAAAATTCCGCTCTCGCCCCTGAGAGACTTATCCAAGACAATTCCTGTAATGCTTTCTGCCACCCTACTTATTAAAATGAAAAACCGGAGCGCGAAAAGCCTCTTTTATGATTTTTGCGGCAACCGCCTCCGCCGCGCGCATTTTCACGGCATCCTCAGGGGCAATGTCGTCAACGCCCGCCAAATGCAGCATTCCGTGCGCAATGTAAAGGCAAAGTTCGGCGTCGGGCGTATTGCCAAATTCGGACGCCTTTGCGCAGGCGCGCTCCGCGCTTACGCAAATTTCGCCGGCAAAACCCTCCTCCCCTCCGCTTTCAAAAGTAATGACATCGGTTTTTGAAGAATCGCCCAAGAAGTCCGCATGAATTTTTGCAAGAGCGTCGTCGTCCATTACCGCAATCGAAAGCGCCCCTTCAGGGGCGCGCAGGTTTTCGGGCAATTTCCCGTCCAAAATCCTGACAAGGCGGACTACGCGCCCCGCCTTGAAATCGGCGATTTCGCTCATATTGCAAACTTGCACTTCCCTTGGTTTTTTCAAAGCATATCCTCCACTTTCTTGCGCGAAGAAACCGCGTCTTCCTCTTTTACCCGATAATTTAGCTCGAGCGTGAAAATCTGGCTTTCGGGCTTAAAGAATTTTTTTACAAAGGCAAAGTCGATGTCCCCGTCTCCGATTGCGCGGTGGTCGTGGCAGGACAAGTTGCAGTCATGCAAATGCCAGCCGCAGACATTGGGGCTCGCCTCTTCCACAAAGCGCTCAAAATCCACAACGCCCCTCAGCGACTTGACCTTGACATGGCCTATATCTATCCACGGGCGGACATTCTTCAAGCCTTTCGCAAGAGACTGCGTGAAATCCGCAAACATTGTGTCGAATGGCAATTCAACGTAACCGTCGCGGTTTTCGACCCCAAGCAGAATATCGGCGGCGGAAAATTCCCCGTCAACGCCCTTCAAGTTTTCAAAAATTCGATTGTGGAATTTTGACGCTTTCTTCTCCGATTTTGAAACGAATTTTTCGAGCTTCTTTTGGTAGGCGGAATGCAAAAATTTTAAGTTTTCCTCCGCGGATTTTATGCGCGTACTTTTTTCGTCTTCCGATAAATCTCCGCCCGAAAGTTCCTCTTCCAAATTCTCCAGGCCGCGTTTTGCATTTTGCGCCGCCTCCCAGCTTTCCATAAGCGAATATTTGGGGTTTAAGAAAAAATATGCAAGCGAGCCCGAATGCATCACAACCCGCGAGGCCCCTACTTCTTTGGCGAAAGAAAGCGTATTCAGCGTATGCCTGCGCCACTGCGAAGTTTCCAATTTCGAGGAGGTTGCGGGAGAGTACAAATTTGGCGCGGGCGGCCTTGCAAAAGGTGGCACGGGGCAAAAATTATGGAGCGAGGAGACTTTCACAATGCCTTCCTTAACCGCCTTCAAAATACCCTCGACCAAATTCATGGAAGTGTTATGCCCAAGCTCTACATACTCAAAGCCAAGCTCCGCGCACTTGCAAAG
>JAGBWO010000188.1 GCA_017629765.1 Opitutales bacterium
AATCGCCTTCAAGGCTTCTTCGTCTATTCTGCCCGCATTTTTTTTAATCAGGTTTTCAAATACTTTGCTTTCCCTGCTCGGAACATAGATATTCTCGCCTTGCTCGAGTTTTATTCTGCCTATTTCCTTGGCGCACGAAATCCGTTTTTCGAGAAGGTTTAATATTTGCGTGTCGAGGCTGTCTATTTGCTCTCTGAAAGTGTTTTTATCCATAAATTTTTCGATGACTTTTTTATTAAAATATGCGGGGCGTTTTTTTTAAAGAAAAATCATTCCGAAATTTCCCGATTTTCCGGAGGAGGTTCGGAATTTTCGGTATGGAGATTTGCAATTTCTGCTCCCTCGTTTTCGGAGGCAAGCCCGACGTCTTCATTTTTGATTTCTTTCGGATTGCTTGCCCTGCGTATCCATTCTGAAATTTGGTTTGGGCTTAAAACGTCGGAGGCGGGAAGCTCCTCTATGGAGGTTGCGCCGATAAATTCCAAAAAGGCGGAAGTGGTGCCGTATTGCAGCGGACGCCCCGGCAGATCCGCCCTGCCTGTTATCTGTATCAGCTCTTTGTCTGAAAGCCTTGCGATTGCGGAATCCGCGTTTACGCCTCTTATCGCCTCTATCTCAGCCCTTGTGACCGGCTGTCGGTAGGCTATTATTGCGAGCGTTTCAAGCGCCGCCTGCGTCAATTTTTGCGGGCGGGGGTCGTTTCTTAGGAGCCTTACCCAGTCCGCATAGTCGGGCGATACTGAAAGTTTGAAGCCGTTGGGGCCTTGCATTATTTTGCAGACTTCGCCGCTTTCTTCAAATTCGCCCGACATGGCGTCTATCGCCTCGCGAATTTGCGTTGCCGTAAGCAGGGTGGGAACTTGGGCTATGATTTCGTCAATCACGCCCTGTTCTCCGCTTTCGGCGCCCTCGTTTTGCTCCCGCGTTTTGTCGTTTTCTTCGTGGTAGCGGGTAATGACGGCTTGGATATCTTTTATGGAAAGCCATTCGCTTGTCGAAAACAATAACGCCTTTAAAATTTTCTTCAGATTAAATTCCATGTAAAAAAAACTTTACCTTATAGAATTAAAGTCATTTTATAATCTCACAACAAAAAAATTTATGTTTACGAGAAAATCCAAAAAAAGTTTTGAAGGCAGGAATATGGCGGGGGCTCGCTCCCTGTGGCGCGCAACCGGCGTAAAAGAGGGCGATTTTAAAAAGCCGCTCATTGCCGTTGCCAATTCCTTCACGCAGTTTGTTCCCGGACACGTACATCTTGACGAAGTCGGAAAGTTCGTGTGCCAAAAGATAGAGGAGTTCGGCGGCATCGCAAAGGAGTTCAACACAATCGCAATCGACGACGGCATTGCAATGGGCCATGGCGGTATGCTTTATTCGCTCCCTTCGCGCGAGCTTATTGCAGACAGCGTTGAATACATGGTAAACGCGCACTGCGCGGACGCATTGATATGCATTTCAAATTGCGACAAGATTACTCCCGGAATGATGATGGCTGCCATGCGGCTCAACATACCGACGATATTTGTGAGCGGAGGTCCTATGGAGTCCGCAAAGATAGTCATAGACGGCGTTGAAAAGCAGATTGACATGATTGATTCCATGGTTGCTGGCGCAAACCCGAAGGTGGGCGACGATGTTGCTTTGGAAATCGAGCGCGCCGCCTGCCCGACTTGCGGTTCGTGCGCGGGTATGTTCACGGCAAATTCCATGAATTGCCTTATGGAGGCAATCGGAATGGCGCTTCCCGGAAACGGCACAACCGTTGCGACCCATACCGAGCGCAAAAACCTATTTGAGCATGCCGCGAAGAGAATTGTCGAAATGGCAATAGATTATTACGACAATGAAAACGTTTCTCTTTTGCCGCGCTCAATAGCAACCCGCGAAGCATTCTTAAACGCCATGAAGCTTGACATCGCAATGGGCGGAAGCACGAACACCGTGCTGCACCTTCTTGCAATCGCCCGCGAAGGCGAAGTCGATTTTTCAATGCGCGACATCGACGCTCTTTCAAGGATTACTCCGCATCTTTGCAAGGTTTCGCCGAGCGTTCCCAACGTGCATGTTCAGGATGTGCACCGCGCCGGCGGCATTTACGGAATTTTGGGCGAATTGAACCGCGCGGGGCTTTTGGATGTTTCGGTGAAAAACGTGATGGGCAAAACGCTTTCGGAAACTCTCGACAAGTTTGATATTTTGTCAGACAACTGCTCGGAGGAAACCAAGCATTTCTACAAGGCGACAGGCGGCGGAAAGTTCAACATCAAGGCGTTCTCGCAGTCCGCGTACAATGGCTCTTTGGATACCGACCGCGCAAACGGGGCCGTAAGAAATCTTGAAAACGCCTATTCAAAAGACGGCGGCTTGGCTGTCCTCTTCGGAAATATTGCCCGCGACGGATGCATTGTAAAGACTGCCGGCGTTGACGAGAGCATATTGAAGTTTAAGGGAACTGCAAAGGTCTTCCATTCCGAGGGGGATGCAAGCAAGGCTATTTTGGGCGGAGAAATCGAGCCGGGAGACGTTGTCGTAATTCTGTACGAAGGCCCCAAGGGAGGGCCCGGCATGCAGGAAATGCT
>JAGBWO010000189.1 GCA_017629765.1 Opitutales bacterium
GTTGCGTTCAGGGCGCGCAGCGGAGAAATAAAGCTTTTGACGGGCAATATGATAGGCTCGCTTTTGTGCGACTACCGCATTTCAAAAATGATTGAAAATGGAATTATAACAAAACCCGAAAAATCCGCGATAGTAAAAACCTTTGTGACAAGCCCGCTGCAAGACGCCATAGCGTCCTCTTACGGAGTGAAGTGCATAAACACTCTCACGGGCTTTAAGTGGATTGGCGCGAAGCTTCGCGACTATCAGGAAGAGCTTGAACGTACGGTTGCGGACTTGGACTACCTAAATCTGTCGTATTTGGAAAAAGCAATGCTGTTGCAGGAAAATTCGACATTCTTTGTCTTCGGCGGAGAGGAAAGCTACGGCTTTTTGGGAACGGACAGCGTGAGGGACAAAGACGCGAATATGGCCGTAATTATGTTTAGCGAGCTTCTCGCATCTTTGAAGGGCGCGGGCAAGACGGTTGACGAGTATTTGGACGAAATTTACCTTAAAAACGGCTATTTCCTCGAAGATTTGAAGAGCGTTTACAAAGAGGGCGCGAGCGGTTCTGCCTACATAGGCGGTTTTTTGAACTCTCTTGAAAATTCGCCGCTTGAAAGCGTTGGCGGAGTGAAAGTTTCAAGCGTTTTAAGCTTTTCAAAAGACGACGTTTTCGACGCCGACGGGAAGAAAATCGCAAAGGAAAAATTCTTCTTCTACAAGCTTGAAAACGGATATTCGTTTGCGATAAGGGCGTCCGGAACCGATCCTAAAATAAAATTCTACGCGTTTGCGCGCGAGAAGGTAAATTCAGCTTCGGAGATTGGCGGAGCAAAAGCGGACGCCCGCAAAAATTTGACCGCTCTTTTGGATGCCGTTGAAGAAATATTTAATTCCTACAAGGCATAGCTTCGGAAAATCAAATAATTAAAAACGCGCCTTTTGCGGAAATAGGAGCGTTTTTTTTTTGCAAATTGATTCCGCAAAAAAACCGCGGAGTTTTTACTCCGCGGTTTTTGTTTGCCGTTTAATTTATTTTTTTAAGAGATTAAAGACGTCTTTTACCTGCTTTGTAATTTCATCTGCAGAGTCTTTTGTTATGTCTCCCGCCGCGCTTCCTATATCCAAAGCCAAATTCTTTATGGCGGATAGCGTTTGTATTGAGAAGTTTGAAATAATGTCTACAAACGCCCCCGAAACTGTTGTGCCGCCTTCCTGGGCGCCTATGCCTTCAATAGTAAACGACGGCAATTTTACGGAGGATATGTTTTTGCCGCTTGAATAAGAAATCATGCCGTCTTCAAACACTACTTTGTTTATGCGTATTTTCATCGGCTTTGACTCCGCTTTCTCTTCTGCCGGAGCCTGCTCTTTTTTGTCTTGCGGAAGCATTGCCAAAAATCTGTTTTCGATTTCTTTGATGTTGTTTTTCGACATTATGCTTAAAATCGTCGAATTTTTTTCTTTTTCGAGCTGCACGCGCGGAGCGAAAATTCTTATTTCGTCGACTTCAAGCGGAGCTTCTTTTTTCAGCGCGGCGACGGTGAGTTTTGCGCGCACGAAAACTTCCCCGAAAGATATTGCTGTCGCCTTTGTGTATTCTGGCTGCGGGTTTGCAATGTAAAAGTTGGTTATTTTTATTTCCTGGTCCGTCAGGTTTATGCTTACGTCCCCGCCCATGTCGACGTTTGCCATTTTGCCTACTCCCTTGATTGCCTTGCTTGCTATAAGCCCGCCAAAAAAGTAATAAACAACCCCCAGCATAACGACAAGCAAAGTAATCAGCTTTATTATGGTAAAGAGGCATCCGCCTTTTCTTGTGTTTTGATTTTTCATAATATTTAAATTATTGTTTAGGATGAAAATTTTTCAAGAAATTTTTGCCTGCGCGCGGCTTGCAAATGTTATTTGCCTGAACATTTCGTATGCGGCAATTCCCGCCGAAGTCGAGAGGTTTAGCGAGCGCATTGCGGCGTTCGGCTGCGGAATGGTTATTCTGAATCCGTCCAATTCTTCGTGCAGGAAATCGGGCGCGCCCCTGTCTTCCGAGCCGAATACGAGGGCGTCTCCCGCTTGAAATTCCGCTTCAAAAATCGTTTTTGACGCCTTTGTGGTTAAGAGCCACGTTCTTTTTGAGGCGTTCGGGCTTGATTTGTAGTCCTGCCAGTTTTGGTAGTGGTGGACGTCGAGGCTCTTCCAGTAGTCCATGCCGCTTCGCTTTAACTTTGCGTCGGTGATTTCAAACCCGAGAGGGTGTATCAAGTGCAGGCGGGCGTTTAAAACGGCGCACATTCTGCCTATATTTCCCGTATTTTGCGGAATTTGCGGATTATGAAGCACTATGTTGATGTATGGAAAATCCATTTTTAGCGGTAGTTGCGCAGGCTCATTGCGCGCTTTGCCTCGCGCATGGCTTCGGCTTTTTTTATGCTTTCGCGCTTGTCGTACAGCTTTTTGCCTTTGCAAACCGCGATTTCGACTTTTGCGAAGCCTCTTTTAAAGTATATTCTGATTGGAATTATCGCCGCCGAATTTTTTTCGACTTCCGATTTCAGCTTTAAAATTTGGTTTTTGTGAAGCAATAGTTTGCGCTCGCGGTTTGCGATGTGGTTATATATGTTGCCGAAGTCGTATTCCGAAATATGGCAGTTGTACAAAACCGCCTCGCCCCTGTCGACGCGCACAAAGGCGTCTTGAATTTGGGCTTTTCCCGCGCGCAAACTCTTCGCTTCCGTTCCCGAAAGCACGATGCCCGCCTCAAAAGTTTCGCCAATGAAATAGTCGTGCGAAGCCTTGCGGTTGCGGATTTCGGTTATCCGCGCGGATATGTCTTGTTTTTTCGCCATTTTATGTGAATACGACAAAACCGCCCACAACTTAATGTTCCAAGCGGCAAATCGTCAAAAAAACTGTGCGCAGACTATGCGTTCTTTTTGATGTCGTAGAGTTCGTAGGAGAGTTTGTCCTTTATGATTTCAAGAAGGGCAACATCTTCAAGCGAAAGCTTTTCGAGCGATTCAACGCAGGGTTTTGAACCCGCTTTAAGCTGCTTTACGCGGCGCGAAACCACGTTAATCAATATATTCGGGTCCTGAATTTTTTGTTGAGCCTGTTTAAGATAATCGTTTCTCAAAATAAATCCTTACTCTTAAAATTAAGTAATTAAACAAATATAAAGCGGCGGTTTTTTGCAACACATTTTTTTTATTTTGCGCAATAATCTTAAAAAAACTTGCAAAATACGATATTTTTTTTGAATATTTTTTATATGGAATTTGCAGTTTTTAAGCCCCTTTTTCGATTGCTTGCGTCCGTTGTTGCAATCCTTGCTTCTTTGTGCGGATTTTGCGCGGAGAAGTCTGGGGATTTTAACGGGGTAAGAGTGGTTGAAGCCGAGATTTCCGGCGAAATTTCAAAACCGCAGGTCTATATTCTTAAAAGGGCGTTCAAGGAGGCGGAATCTTCAAATGCCGACGCATTGATTATAAATATGGACACACCCGGAGGCGGGTTGGACGCGATGCTTGAAATA
>JAGBWO010000190.1 GCA_017629765.1 Opitutales bacterium
CGGTTATTTTTTTGCCGCAGAGCCTGCGCGCGGCATTTTTGACGGCCGCAAAAGCCTCAGGCAAGAGCTGGTCGGTAGTTTCGCCCGCCGCTATGCGCGCCATAAATTCCGAAGTCTTCGCCCTTAATTCGCCGTCCGTTAAGGATTGGTAGCCCTCTTCTATCTTGTTGATTTTGGCTACGACGGGACGGGCTTTCTTGTAAAAGCGTTTATAATGGTTGCCTGCAAAAAGTTTGAAAATTTTAGATAACATACAAATAAAAATATATTCCTTAATATTTTGCGGAAATGCGCGCCCGGGGCAACACTTTTATTTTAAGATTTTTGCAAAAAACGCAAAAAAAACGCTAAACAAGCTCCAAAAACTCCGCTTTTACGCGCCCCGCGCCTATGGGTTTGCCTATTTTTACCCTGCACATTCTGTTTTTCAGCCCGAGCTTGTCGATTTTTACCGCCGTTTGGACATAGTTTGAGGCGTAGCCCAAATAAACTCCGTTTGGCAGGCGGTTTTCCAAAAGCACAAACTCCTCCCTGCCCTCCTGGCTTTCAAAAAATTTCCGCTTCAAGCTTTCGCCCAAAACCCTCAAAGCGTCGGAGCGTTTTTTTCTGGTTTGAAGCGGAATTTGGGGCTTCAACGCCGACAAAGTGCGGGGTCTCGGGGAATAGGTGAAAACATGCAAAAAATTAAGCTTCGATTTTTTGACGTTTTCAAAAGTTTCCTCAAAATCGCTTTCGCTTTCTTCTGGAAAGCCGCAAATGATGTCCGTGCCGATTCCGATATTTTCATCCGCGCTCTTTATGAAGTCAACCATGCCGAAAAATTCCCCGACTCCGTATTTGCGCCCCATATTTTTAAGAGTCTTGCCGCATGCGCTCTGAAGCGATATGTGGAAATGGCGGGCGAGCTTGTGCGAAGAGTCTTTCATCATGGCGCACAAAACCTCAACTTCCTTAACGGGCGGCTCAATGCTGCCCAAAGCAATCCTCTTTACGCCGCCAATCGAATTTATGCGGTTTATAAGGGAAGTTAAAGAGCCCGAAAATTTAGAGAGGTTTATGCCCGTCAGAATAATTTCCGCAACGCCCCTTGACGCAAGATTTTCAGCGTCTCTTACAATATCACCGACATCCCGCGAGCGCGGAAGCCCCCTTGCCCTCGGGATTATGCAATACGCGCATGCGTTGTCGCAGCCATCCTGTATTTTTAAGTTCGTGCGGTCGTAAACGGGAGCGTCGCCCAAAAAGCCCAAGTCTTTTTGGCTGTAATTCAACTTTTCCAAAAAACGGGCTTCGGCATTTTGAGAATCGAAATATTCGGAATTCACGGTTTTGCCCGAAAGCGCAAATTCATACGCAAGGCGGGGAACATCGGCTTTTCGCGCGTTTGAAACAATCAAACCAACGCCGCAAGCCCGCAAAGATTCCGCGTCCGTCTGGGCATAACAGCCCGTAGCGCAAATTTTTGCATTCGGATTTTTGCGCCTGAAATCCTTTATCGCCCTGCGCGATTTAGCCTCCGCAGACTCCGTAAGGGCGCAGGAATTTACAACCATCAAGTCGGCATTTTCGGGCGCGCTTGAAATTTCCGCGCCAAGGCTTGCAAGCCCGTCTGAAATCATCATTGACTCCGACTGGTTCACCCTGCA
>JAGBWO010000191.1 GCA_017629765.1 Opitutales bacterium
CGCCATAAACGCGACCGCGGCGGCGGGAGAGAATGTCGCAACAATCGTGGCGGCGAGAGCGGAGCCTGCCGCGTCGTCTTCCAGAGCGTCGCCTTCAACATTCGGGTTATACAATACGCCCATAGTCGAAACAACCATCTCCTTTGCAATCAATCCCGTAAGAGTTGCCACCACTGCCTTCCATCCGACGTCTCCGCCTGCAAAGCCTAGCGGAATGAACAACGGCTGCAAGAAAGAGCCTAAAACGCCCAATATGCTTTCGCTTGAATTGGTTTCGACCATGCTAAATCCGAACGAGAAAGACGACAAAAACCAAATCACGACTGTAGCAGCGGCAATAATCGTGGCGGCTCTTGCAACATAGATTTTCAGCTTTTCCCAAACATTCAAAACGATGTTCTTGATTAGCGGAAGGTGGTACGGGGGAAGCTCCATGATAAACACCGAAGCGTCGCCCTTAAATACGGTCTTTTTTAGGATGACAGCCGCTATAATGGCGGTAATGATGCCAATCATGTATATTGAAAATATCGCAATGTCGGCATTCGAAGGGAATATCGCCATTGCAAACATGCTCCAAATCGGCAGTTTAGCTCCGCAGGAAAAGAAGGGAGCTATCATTATCATCAGTTTGCGCTCTTTGTCGTTTTCGAGAGTGCGCGAGCCCATTATTGCGGGAACAAGACAGCCGAAGCACATCAAAAGAGGCAAAAACGCCTTGCCCGAAAGCCCGAACTTGCGCAAGAATCTGTCCATAAGAAAAGCCGCCCTTGCCATATAGCCGGTATCTTCCAAAATATAAAGGAACATAAAAAGCATCATAATCTGCGGCATAAAGCTCAACACGGCTCCAACGCCGGCGAGAAGTCCGTCGCACATCATGCTCTTTACCCATTCCGCCGCCTTGACAGCATCCAGCCCCGAGGAAACAATAGCCGTAAGCCATTCCGTAAAGACTTCGGTAAGCCCCAACAGATAAACTCCGGGGCTCATCAAAGGCTCCTGCAAAATCCCGAGCGATGCGAGGAAGAACAAGTCTTCGCTAAAAGTAAGGTGGAACACCAAAAACATCAAGGCGAAGAAAATCGGAAGCCCCAATATTTTTCCCGTCAAAACCCTGTCTATTTTGTCGGAAAGAGTCAGCTCTTCCGAAGCCGATTTGCGCTTAATGCAGGGGGATATTTTTTTTGAGATATACGAATACCTCCAATTTGCGACAGCCGCTTCAAAATCAGAATCAAATTCGGAGGGAAGAGATATTTCATTTTTTATTTTTTCAATGCCCGAAAGCGCGTCCTGCGAAAGGCCCGAATTTTTGGCGTCTCCTTCCAGAGCCTTTACCGCCCTGAATTTGGCGTGCCTTGCATCTTTTGCAAATCCGCATATCTTTTCAAAATAACATGAAATTTCGGATTCCTCCAAAACCGATTTCCCCAAGCGGGGCTTTTTAGCCTCTTTCGCGGCTGTATCCATGAGCTTTTCAATCCCGCCCTTTTTCAGCGCGCAAATTTCGACTACGCTTACGCCGAGCTCTTCTTCAAGGCGGCGGGCGTCTATCTTTATTCCGTCCCTGCGCGCGACGTCCGTCATATTGAGGGCGACTACAACCGGACAATCGCTTTCCAAAAGCTGCGTTGTCAAATATATATTGCGCTCCAAATTCGTGGCGTCGACAATGTTTATGATGAGGTCGGGATTTTCGTTTAAGATGTAATTGCTCGCGATTACCTCTTCGGGAGAATACGGAGAAAGCGAATAAATGCCGGGAAGGTCGATTATTTCCGCCTTAAAGCCCCCTTTTTTGTAAACGCCCTCCTTCTTGTCAACCGTGACGCCGGGCCAGTTGCCGACATGCGCAGATGCGCCTGTCAGGGCGTTGAACAAAGTGGTCTTGCCACAGTTGGGATTTCCTGCGATTGCAAATTTCATTTTTCAACCCTCATTTTAATTAAAGACGCCTCCGCCTTGCGCAGCGACAATTCGTACCCGCGCAAAGAAACTTCTATGGGATCGCCCAATGGAGCTGATTTGCGCATCAGAATTTCGGTGTCGGGCGTTATGCCCATATCGAAAATTCTGCGGCGCAAACGGCCTTCTCCCAAAATTTTCACAACCTGTCCGATTTCGTTCGGGCTAAATTCAGACAATAATTTTTCCATATCACTTAACCAAAATTTTTTGAGCCACCGACTTGTTCAAAGCCACCCTCGAACTGCCGAGAGCAACAAGCATTACGCCGCCCCTGTCTATCAGCGGAGTAAGCTTTCTGCCTATCACAAATCCGAGATTTTCAAGCCTCCTCTTTTCGGAAGCCTCCATTCTCATTGCCATAATTTCCACAGTTATTCCGCTATCGCAAAACGCAAGTGGCATAAATAATGCTTTCAAGAAATTTAGGCGTCCGCAACGTCAAGCCTGCCATTGCGGACACCTTTCTAACAACACTAATCAAAAATTAAGTTCAGCGCGCGCGCCGAATACCAGCGATGTCTGGCGGTCTCCGCTACGGCTTTCGGGATAGAAATACATCTGCAAGTCGGGCTGCACAGAGAAAGATTTGGTGATTTGGCACTTGTATGTAAGCTCGACGCAAGTTTCATATTTGCCGAGCCGTTCGCCTTCGTTTTCCGCATAGTTGCGGGCGTTTTTTGTCGTATTGACCGCGGACACTCCGAGAGCCAGAACGTCGTCGGGGCGGCTCTTAAACGGCGCAAACCAGTTTAACCCCGCGTCGATATACTTTGAGTAAGTCGCGATTTCCGAAGACGGAGTGTAGGCAAGACGGCAGAACGCGCCCAAAATCGGGTTGCCTTCATCGTCGCAAAGCAAGTCCTGCTGGATTGCCAAATAGAAGGAGTAGAAATTGGCGGCAGTGCCTCCGTTTCTCAAATTCTCAAATTCGCCCGTGTGCAAATTGCCGCCGAACACGACCGTTCCGCCCAAACCCGCGATGGAATAATTGTAAGAAAGGGCGTACCAAAATGCGACATCGTGCAAATTGTAGTCGAAACCGTGATTTGATGCAACGTCGTCGCCAGCATCGCCGTTATAAAGGCCAAGCTTTATCGAAAAGTCTTCATAAGCGTATTCTGCCGTCGCGCCAAAGGTCGCAAGGCTGTACTGCGAAAACGCCATTCTGCCGTTTGCCAGCCCCAAGTCCGCGTTCACGGGGATTGCGCCGAAGCTTGAATTTAAGAATACGTCGGCGTAATCCAAACCCATAAAGTCTTCGTCTGCCGCAAGCTGTCCGACGCGAAATGCGAAATTGCCCGCGCCGGTTTCAAATTCATTCGCGT
The DNA here is from genome assembly GCA_017629765.1 of Opitutales bacterium. Taxonomy (GTDB): domain Bacteria; phylum Verrucomicrobiota; class Verrucomicrobiia; order Opitutales; family Intestinicryptomonadaceae; genus Intestinicryptomonas. The sequence continues at coordinate 3,297 of JAGBWO010000191.1, forward strand.
AATAAATTTCAAACACCCTTGTCATCTTGCCCGAAAAGATGTTTGAAGCCGCGCTCATCCCGGAAAGATAGTTTTCAAAATTGCCCGACTGCGCATAATAGAAAGCGGTAAGCCCTATTCTGCCCGCGTTTTTAACGCCGGAAAGCTTTTCGATGTCCTGTTCAAACCCGAAAGTGATTAGGCTATCGAAAATCGTTCCGTGCTTCAAGCCGCCGGAAAGGCTGCTCCATGTCTCGCCCGTCCATGTCAAAACAGGGGTGAAGCCCGAATCGGGGAGAAGCCTGTTCGTGGCTTCCTCCAAGACCGGGCTTTCGCGTTCCCACCAGCTCTGCGGTTTTTCATTTCCCGCATCGGCATCAGCCGCAAAAGCGGAAAAAGTTATGGTCGACGCGGCCGAAACCGCCGCAATGTATTTCATTTTATTTTTCATTTTAATGTTAGGC
>JAGBWO010000192.1 GCA_017629765.1 Opitutales bacterium
CCATGCCCCATCGCCCTGTTAAGCTTGGTATGCGAATCACGCAGATGAAGCGGCATGCTTTGCAGATTTTCGCGCACCGCCGAATGCGCCGCCGCAAGGGCGAGAGTTGCCGAATTGCTCTTTGGGGCGCACGCCAAAAATATCACGGCGTGCGCCAGATTCAGCTCGCATTCCGGAAGCCCAATCCTCTCGCAGGCGTCGAACGCCGCGTTTGCGACCAAAAGCCCCCTTGAATCCGCAAGCCCGACGTCCTCGCTTGCAAGTATGACCAGCCTTCTTGCTATGAAGCGCGGGTCTTCGCCGCCTTCAAGCATCTTTGCAAGCCAATACATAGCGGCGTCGGGATCGCAACCGCGAATTGATTTTATGAAAGCTGAAATCGTGTCGTAATGCTCGTCTTCGTCGGCGTCGTATCTTATTCTTCGCTCGCGGGCGAAAATTTCGATGTCGGACGGCGTCATTTCCTTGCCTCCGCCCATTCCCAAAACGATTGTTTCAAGGGCGTTCAATGCTCTGCGCATATCGCCGTCGCAAATGCCGGCAAGGCTTTTTAAGATTTCGTCGGAAGCCTTTATTTTGAACGCGCCAAGCCCTCTTTCTACATCCGACAGCGCCCTGCGCAAAACAAAGGCGACATCTTCCGCGCCAAGAGGCTCCAGCTTGAAAAGATGGCTTCTTGAAAGAAGCGGCGCGTTTATGTAAAAGCCCGGATTATGGGTGGTGGCCCCGATTAGGCGGATATTGCCGTCTTCCACATCGGGAAGAAGAAGGTCTTGCTGGGCCTTGTTGAAGCGGTGGATTTCGTCGATAAACAAAATCGTGCGCTCGCCCTTCAAATACCGCGCCATTTTAAGCTCGTCCCTGATTTCCGCGACATTTGAAAGCACCGCGTTTATCTTGACAAAGCGGCTTTTTGTCTCCCTTGCAATGACTTCAGCCAAAGTCGTCTTGCCGCATCCGGGAGGTCCGTAAAACATAAGAGAGCCGAAATTGTTTGCCAAAACCAAGCGCGGCAAAAGGCAGCCATCCGCCAATATATGCCTATGCCCCACGACTTCCGACAAATTGCGCGGGCGCATTCGCACGGCAAGCGGTGCGGTAAGCGGCACGCTTTCCGATTCGGATTTTCGGGATTTTGCGCAGTCAAACAAGTCGTCCATTTTTTCGCAATGAAAGCATAAAAATTTTCCATAGGCAAGCCGTAAGAGCAAAAAAGCCGAAAGTCCGAAAAATTTTCCCGCAAAGCCTACTTTTTAAAATACTTGCCCGATATTTTGTCTTTTTCAAGAATTTGAAAGCCCTTGCTTTTCACATAATTTACGTCCGAGAGTTTCTCTTCCCTGCCTTTTGTGTATTGGGTCTGAATGTTCGGCGCGTCGTAAATTCTGCGCACGGGCTTGCCGTTTTCGGGATGGAATTTCAGCGAAGGCGCGGACGCAGACTGTTCGACTTCGAAAATCTCTCCGTCTTTCCCGTTTTCTATCGTAGCGTATCTGTAAACAGGCATATCAGGAAATTCTCGACAAAAGTTCAACAACAAGCCCCGCGACAAAGGCAAAACCCCGAATTACAATGTTTATGAGATAATTCAAGATTCCGCTCGTCTGCGGCAGAAAAATCACAAGAAGCAAAATCCAAAAGCCGTTGCGTTCGATTTTAGAGTAGGTTTCATTTGAAACATTCAGCGCGTAGCGCAGGAAATGCGAACCGTCAAGCGGCGGAACGGGTAGCATATTGAACACAAACAATACGCAGTTTACCTGCAAGGCAAGAAGCGCGATTTCCCGCAGGGCGTCAATTTTATAAAAATAGCCCAAGGCAAACAGCACGGATGAAATCAACGCCAAAACCAAATTTGCCAAAGGCCCGCAGGCGGTCGAAAGAAGGTCGTCGCGCATGCGCGTTTTGGGATTTGGCAAAGAAACGTAAACCGGCTTTCCCCATCCGAACAAAAACGGCGCGCCTGTAAAAATCATCACAAGCGGCAGAATAAACGTTCCAACCTTATCGGCATGCGCAAGAGGATTGAGCGTGACGCGCCCCATTGCGCGCGGCAGAGGGTCGCCAAGCTTGTCGGCGGCAAAGGCATGCCCGAACTCGTACATCGCTATGCTTATCAAAAGTATTATGTAAAAAATAATTTTCTCTTCAAAACTTCCCATATCTTAGACAATCAAAAATCATTCGCTTAAATTTTGCGAATTTAAAATTTCGGATTTTTTCTTTTCAAGCAAAGTTTCCAAAGAATCCCTCTGCTTTGAGTAATTTTCGGCTTTTATGTTTTGCAGGGCAATTTCTGCTTCGTCCAATTTCCCAAGCCCTATTGAAATTTTTGCGATATGCAAACGTGCCTCGTCTTTTTCAAAGCCGAGAGGGGCGACGCCCTCCGCCCTTTTCCAAGCCTCCAGCGCCTTGTTCCAATCGGGAGAGGAAACATCGTAGAAAGCCTGCGCGTATCTTGCAAGGAAATCGAAGCTTTCTCTTTCCAATTCGCTCGCGCGCCTGAACGCCTCGAGCATTTCAAAGTCGCGGTTTTCTTTTGGGAGCACTCCGCTTTTTTCAAGATCCGCGCCCGCCTTAAACAAAAGCTCGCCAAGCTGCGCCAAGTAAACCGGCGAATCCGGCTCCAACGCCGCCGCCTCCTTTATGTGCAAATAGGAGTTTTTAAAATCCTTTTGCTCCGCCTCGTAAGTCGAAAGCTGCTGTTTTACGACAGCCAAATTCGGATTTTTTTTGTCGACATTCAAGAAAACATTGTATGCGGATTCGTCCAAGCGCGCGCTTCGCAAAAATTTTCCGTATAAAATTTGCGCCTCAATGCTGTCGGGATGCTCGGCCGCAAATTCCGCCCAAATATTTTTCAGCTCGTTCAAGCGCATTCGGGCTTCGAGCGGAGTCGCCTTTTTTGAGGAGACGTCGCGCGCCAAGTCTTCGCTTTCGCGCACCAATCCGAGCAGGCGCTCTTCAAACAGGGTGAGCGAACTTTTGCGGAGGAGATTTATTTCCGCAGTCTCCGCCGTCGGCTTTTCGCGCGAATTGCAGCCGCCCGAAAATATGGATTGGGCGCATAAAAGCCAAATTAAAAATCTTCCCCAAAAAAATCGCATACTCTAACGGCGGCACCCGCAGTTTCCACAGCATTCCCCATGCCCTTCCGGACATCCGCGCTTTGATTTTTGCGAAGGCGCCGGGGAGAATGCGGAAATCAGTTTTTCAAGACTTGAAGACTTGCAGGCGGGGCATTTCGGCTTTTGCCTTGAACTTACCAAGACAACTTCAAAAACTTCCCCGCATTTTTTGCACTTATACTCGAATATCGGCATATAAAAAAATAAATAAAACTTTACCGTAAACTATTTTTAACCCCGCCAAAGGCAAGAAAATATTGACGCGACGCCCCGGCAGTCCAATAATCGCCGCAATTAAAACTTTTTGCCTTAAAAATAAAAAATATGAGCGAGTACAAAATAGTTGAAGTAAAATGCGCTGAAATGAAAATGCGCGTCGCAAACTTGGGCGGCATAATAATGAGCCTCCACGCCCCCGACGCGTCGGGCAGGAGCGCGGACATTGTTTTGGGGCATGACACTCCTTCGGAGTACCTGAAAAGCAACTGCTTTTTCGGCGCAATTATCGGAAGGGTCGGCAATAGAATTTCGGGCGGCAAATTTTCAATCGGCGGCAAAAAATACAAAGTCGCCGTCAACGAGAAAGCGAACAACAACCACCTCCACGGCGGAGTAAAAGGTTTTGACAAAGTACTATGGGACATCGACACCTGCTCGGGCGACGGCTGGAAGGGCGTCGTGCTTCACAGAATGTCAAAAGACGGCGAAGAAGGCTACCCCGGCAATCTCGACATAACCGTGTTTTACAGGCTTACAGAAGACAACTCCCTCGCGATAGAATATTCGGCATTTACCGACAAGCCCACGCTCTGCAACCTCACAAACCATTCCTACTTCAACCTCTCCGGAGGAAAATCAAAAGACATTCTGTCGCACGAAATTCAAATCAACGCGGATTTCTACACGAACAACAACGCAAAATACATTCCGACAGGAGAAATTCTAAACGTCGCCAAAACGCCGCTTGACTTGCGCAAGCCTACTCCGATAGGCAAAGGTATTGAGATGGGCGGCAGGCTCATAACCGAAGCAAACGGCGGCTACGACCACAACTTCGTTTTGAGAAATTCCTCATGCGACCTCGTAAACGCCGCCAATGTTTTCGACCCCAAAACGGGCAGAGCGATGTCGGTATATACGACGGAACCCGCCATGCAGTTTTACTCCTCAAACTTCGTAAACAACGTAAAAGGAAAAGGCGCAGCCATATACAATAAATATGCGGGTCTTTGCCTTGAAACCCAACACTGCCCCGACGCGGTCCACAACCCTCACTTCGCAGGCATAGAATTATACCCCGAAGACACATATACAAGCGCGACGGTATATTCTTTCGGAGCGTAATTTCATAGGGCAAGGCTTAAAACCTTGCCTTTTTTATGAATTTTTGGCGGCGTCAAGCTCCACTTCAAACATTAAATCGCCGCGGCAGACCGTGCTGTAAGACGGAACGTGCGGAATTTGCGCATTGTCTTTCTGCCAATCCAAAAACGCCGCATAATATTCGGGCTTCATGCAGTACACAACGGCGCGAACAGTGTCGGCAAAGGCCATTCCCCTGCTTTTTAAAATGCCTTCTATTACTTGCATTGTAAGCTCCACCTGCTTTTTTATGTCGCCGAAATAAAGGGTTTCCCCCGTCGGAGCAATCGACGCAGTGCCTGAAACCATTATGCGGGAATAAGTGTCAAACTTCATTTCGACGGCGCGCGCAAACGAGCTTCCGTATTTTGTCGCGCCGCACTGCAAGGGGCTTTCGATTTCGTAAATTTTGCCGAGCTTGGGCGCGTCCTTCACTGCAATCAGCCCCGCCTGAATTTTCGATTTTTTCGGATTCGGAGAACCTATGCCGGTGCTTGCCGGAAGAAGCCCTTTAAAGACGTTGTTCTCATTGAAAAATTCGGTTCTGCCCTTGTTGAAATCGTCATACCACGACAAAATTTCGTCATTGTAAAACCAAGTGCGCGCAAGGTCCGAAAACTTAAAACCGCCCAATGCCAAAACTTCTTTAAGCTCCTCGAAAACTTCCCTTGTATACGCCGCGCCGCAATTTGTTTTTTCAGGCAAACATACGCCGAAAGACCTGCAATACTCGTCTTTTGCGCATTTGAAAACAGCAGCAACGGAATTTTTTTTCGTAGTCTTAAATTCGGGCTTTGCCCCCTTCAAAGAGGTTATGTGCGCGCCCGCAAGCTCCGGGACAGAAACTTCGTCGAGCGGCAAAACATGGTTTTGCGGCAAAATTTCCGCGCCCAAAGATTTTTTAAAATCTTCCGCGGCCTGCGCGTATTTCGACGGCGCAAAAAGCTCTATCGCCAAAAGCTCCGCTCCCTCCGACTTCAAGAAGTCGGCAAGGTTTGCAAACTTTTCACGGGCATCTTGCAAAGACGAAAAAACCAACGCGGAATGAATCTCCCAAACGTTTTCCGCAAGCCTTATTTTTTTTGCAGTTTCCATACTTACACTCCCCAAATCAATTATTTTATTTATCCATCATAATTGAATAAAAAATCAATGCAAGTCTTTTAATTCGCAAACTCTTTTTAAAATATAAACTTATTTCTTGCGAAGAACCGTCTTGAAGAAAATCGGATTTATTTGCGAATTTAAATGGCGGACTTTGTAAACCTTGAAATTGCCGTCGTCGGAAGCCTCCAAAACCAAATTTTCTCCGCTCCAATTTACCATGTCGGAAGACCACATGGGAATTGCCTCTACATAACTTAGGGCATATTTTGCGAGAGAAAATGAAAAAGACGGACATCCATTTTCGATTTTCACGTTAAAATGCCTGTTTTCGGAAAAACTTGCGCTTCCGGCCCCGTTCAGCCCGAAGGCGTATTTTTGCAAATTTGAAATTGAATCGCCAAAAGGAGACGCCGTTTCCAGCGCGTCCGAGCCTTGCAGGGAATTAGCCCCCGCCCAATCGCCGAAAGAATATTCCAAGCGCAGCGACATCGCGGGGGAAACGGCGGTTTCCCCGCTTTTCAAAACGCCCACAAAATGCGCGCTTACCTCGTCGCCATAATCAACATTCACATCGTAGTGGTACGCCCTGTAAATTTTTCCGTTTTCGATGTATTCGTAGTCGAGAGAATATTCTGGCGTTGTTTCATCCGCACCGTTTAATTTGTATTTCGGAGCGATTTCAACCCCGTCGGAATCGACGCAAATTCTCCAAGACACGCGCACGCACGAGCCTATCGCTTCTATTTGCGGATAATACTTGGCGTCGTTTTGCCCATCATACGGCTGGCTGAACGCATACTCAAAGATGTCGCAATAGCCGTTTGAATTTGCGTCGGACAAAGGATTGGAAGAGGCAAAAGGCGCAGGGTTATATATTGCGAATGTCCGCAAGACAGTCTTCGCTTCCATGTAGTTTGCGTCTCCGCCCTGCGAGGCTTTGACTTCGATGATTTGCGGAGCGGAAGTATCCGTAAGCTTTAAAATCTTGGAGCTCATCACGCTCCCCTGCCCCCTGCTTAAATCGTAGGATACTTTCAGCCCGGAAGAAGCCTCCGCTTTCAGTGTTATAAGTTTTGGAGAGGACACCGGAGCGGGCAAATCCGCGATTTTCGGGAAATCAATCTCTTGAAACGACTTGTCGGAAATAAGAAACGACACATATGCGGATGCAAAAGCGTAAACCGAATTTCCGCCCTGGACGGCTTTTATTATGACGCGCTCCGAAACTCCCTCCGCGGGAATGTAATATCCGTTTTCAATCCTTCCCGAACCCTGCGCAACTTCAAATAGCACGGGCAGATTCGACGACGACGAAGCTTCCAGTAAAACCGGCGTAATTCCCGTAAGCCGCTTGTCGGAAATCGGCGTAAAAACAACGGTCTGCGGTTTTAACGAAGAATTTTTCTTGGAGTTTATCACGCCCACCGCATTCAAGTCAAAGCCCGCCGAAGCAACGCAGCCGACAGGATCGTATATTCCCTGTCCTTCGCTATCCAAAGTTTTTCCGTCGCCTATGATGTCTATAATGCGCACATAGCGTATGTTTGAAAAATCCAAATAAGGATAGTTTTCAAGAAGCGAATTTTTGTATTCCTCGGAAAAAGTGCAGCCGCTTGAAAGGGCGAATTCATATGCGAATTTAAGCTCCGAAAGATCGAAGGGATGCCCGTATCCGCAGGCATATTTCGACGCCAAATTGTAAATGTAGCGCGGATTGTTCTTTGCAAACGCGCCAATCGGCTTGCTTTCCAAATAGAGATTCGGAAATCGGACAAAATGCTCCCCGTCGGACGAAACCTCCACAAAGGCAAGCTCCAAACAATAGTCGTCAAAAGAATTTTCAAACACGGCAAAATCGAAACCGTCGCCGTCGAAAACAGGATAGTCGAAAGTAAGGGTGATTGAACCTCCGTCGCCAAGGCATACGATGTCGTAAACGCTGTCGCTTGCCCTGCCCATGGCGTTTTGCGGATTGCGCCACTCCTCTTCGCAATTTGCGCCGTAAACCAAATTTTTCCAGCCGCTTGCCCAGTCCGAAAAGCGCGCGTCGTCCTTATGAATTGCGGCGCCGTCCCCGCCCGTTGCGCTTCCGCAGGCGTAAAGGAGCAGCCCGGTTTCATCGTCGGCTACATAGCTTTCAGCAAACGGCATATAATAGGCGCTCAAAAAACCCGCCCAAAACAGCGCGATGAAAAAAATCGTCCTCTTCATACAATGCTAATATCTTAAATTCACCCCGATTTTGAAAACCCTTCCGCAGGCTGGATAAAATCCACCAAGCCAAGCGGCCGAAATGTAGCGTTTATCGAAAGCGTTTTCAACAGCTACAAAAACTTCGGCATACTTGCAAGGCTTATAATTCGCCTGAAAATCAAACACGCAGTAGTCGGGAATTTTTCTGTATTCGTTTTTGAAGTCCAAGCCCTGGACTTCGTCCCCCAAATAGCGCATCCTTGCGGAAACGGTAAAATTCTCAAAGGGTTTTACATATATTGAATTTGTTATGGTGTAAGACGGAACGAGCGGAATTTTTTTGCTTTTGTACTGCCCCGAGCAAAACCGCGCGTCCAATACGGACGCCATAACGCTCGCGCCCCAAAACTCGGAATCGTACGACAGGGAAAAATCAAGCCCGTAGCGTTCGGTGGGCGGAAGATTTATGTTTTCGCTGTGCGCCCCGTCAAAAGTTATTTCATTGTTAAGACGCTGGTAAAAGAAATTCAAAACGCAGGAAATTCCGCCGTAAAAATACTTTGCGCCTATTTCGTAATTCTGTCCATGCTCCGGATCCAAATCGGGATTAAAAGGGCGGGCAAAGCCGCCATAGCCCTGATAATCGGCGATTTCGTCTGTTGACGGGTAGCGGTAAATTTGGTCGAACCGGAAAAATACGGACGCCTCTTCCGTTATGCGATAATTCAAGCCGACGTTCGCCGCCAGCCCGCTTTGCCACATGCTCTCGTCAAAATGAGAAAGAACTGCGGGCGGATTTTGATAGTAAGGATTTTTTATCCACTGCCCCCTTCGCAAAATGTATTCCGGAATGGTATCCTTGTCAAAACGCGTATCCTCCCCCGAAGTGTACGCCGCCTCATAGCGAAACGCGGAAGTTATCGAAAAATTTTCCCACGCCTCGCATTCCCCGCCGACATAAGCCCCTATGGTGGCGCGGTTTATATCGGAAATTTCCGTCTTGTTGAGGCGTTCCGCTTCCAAAAAAGCGTCGTAGTTGATGTTGTCGAAATTGAAATCCAAGCCTGCAAACAGCTTTAAATTTTCGCGCATCTCGAAATCATGCTTCGCGTTTAAAGAATATCCGCACTGGCGGTTGTCGTACCAAGTTCCCGACATCGACCAGTGCATGTCGCGCAAATTCGCGCCGAAGAAAACCTCGCCGTCCCCCATCGAGCTTTTGTTTTTAAAAGACGCCGAAACAAGCCCCAAATCCTGATTGCCGCACTGGGGATAAACAAGGCTCGATTTTCGCGGACTCTCGAAAGCCTCCTCCCAAGTAAGCGCGCCGGGAAATTCGATGTAATTGTCGGAGTAGTTTACGGAGAATTCAAGGCTTTGCCTTGCGCTGAAATCATATCCCAAACTTGCGTTTATTGAATTGTTTTTTTGGGATGAATTATCGCGATAACCGCCGTCTTTTAGAAGAGAGCCTTCCAAAGAGGAGTAAAAATCGCCATACCCTCCCCGATAATTCAGGTTGAGCGAATAAAGCCCGTAGGAACCCGCCACAAAACGCGCTCCAAAGCGGTTTTCATCGCCCCCTTTCAGCGTCTTTATTTTTATTACGCCCGCAACCGCCCCGTTGCCGTAAACTGCGGAATGCGAACCGCGCAAAACTTCGACGCTTTCGATGTTGTCAAGCGGGATTTGAAGCCAGTTCACAGAACCCAAATCCGCGGGATTTAACTTGCGCGAATCCACCAAAACCAAAATCCGCGACATCGAATTTTCTCCGTAGCCGCGCATTGCAATGTCCCCGTTTATGGAAGAGCCGCCCGTTGAGCGGAAAACGAGATTCGCCTTGTTTTGCAAAATCTCCGCAACGCTCACGGCAGACGCGTTCAAAATTTCGTCGCGGGAAATGTATGTATTGTTTGAAGGGACGCTTAGGGCGTCAAAACCAAAATCGTACGCCCCGACTTCCAGTTCGTCCAAAATCGGCGCGTCTTCACAAAGAGCTTGCGCCGCCCCAAACAAAAGCAGCGCAAGCGTGTATGAGTATGGATGTGCAAAAAAACGAAACACTTATTATTTGGACTTTCGTCTGCGGAAAACTGCAATCGAAATAGCCAAGCCGCCAAAAATCAAAGCGCAAGTTGAAGGCTCGGGAATATTGTATGCAAGATTGTCAAAGGCAACGTAGGAAGGATAGTTTGCGCAAATGCCGGAACCGTACAGTGTGTAGTCGGAAGTATAGTTCGTTTCAATCGCAAAGCCAAGACCTATCACGCCTCCCAACGCTGACAAATCGACGGTTTCCCAAGTTTTTGAAATTTTCATTCCGCTGCCCATCGACCATGTAATCATGCCGCTGATATCCCCCTCAACATTTATTCCGTAAATGATGAGGTTCATATAATATTCCGAACCCAAAATCGGAGACGCGGCATACCCGTCGCCCTCCAGCATCGAGTAGTAGGAATACGTCGTGTTTGCAAAGTCTATAGAAGATATTTGCACTTCTTTTTCAAACGACATAATCGACATGTCGGTGGTTGCCACTCCTGTCGAAGAATCGAGCGTCATATTTGACGAAAGCGCATACAATATTCCGTATTGTGAGCTTCCGCCCGCCCCCGAACCCGTTATCGAGCTGTATTGGTTCGTATAGTCCTTCGTGGAGGTATCCGTATCTTTTGACACCTTGAAACCCTGCCACGAAGAGTAAGTTCCCCACCATGTATAATCGTAGGAAAAATACGCAACTGCGCCCGAAGACCAATCGTTTGAACTGCTTTGGTCTGCAACGGCAGGCTCCATATACTTGTTAGCGCCCAAGTCGACATCTTCGAATGTTACGACTGCGGCATTAAGCGAACACAGGGCTGAAAACGCAAGCCCCAACGCCATTATTTTGTTTTTCATTTGTTTATTGCTCCTTTTTGCGCCTAACTGCGAGGCGGTTTTTATGAAATAAAAGACCTCCCGCAATGCAAAGCAATGAAACAAACGCCATCAAAACGCAGGCCGCGAAACAAGAAAACGGCATGCAATTCTGCTCCTACAAGCAATCCGTCCCACAGCTTCTTCTTGCGAGAAATCTGCGGATTGTTTCGCATGCACGTCTTCTGGCTTTTTTGCGGAGGACTTCGGAAACACTTATCCGAAGCCTCCCTCGACGCCCCTTCCCATAAAAAATTTTACAGTGGTGTAGCGACCGAGTTTCGGCAAAATTTACAGCGGCGCGACCGCGCTCGATTTTCACGAGCTTCCGTTTGCGTGCGAACCTTTTTTCAAGCCCGACGGGCTTGAAAAACGTTTTTTAACGCAATGGGCAAAACCCATTGCAATTTAAAAGAACATAAATGGAAAATGCCCCTTTTTTACGTTTAGGTCAAGCAGAATAGATTTTTATTTGCGCAATTTTTCCGAAAAAATTAAAATGATTTTTTATTTGGAAAATTCGCGAATTTGTGAAAAATTTCATTTATTATTATGGACAAAGAAAGCATATTGAAAATTTTGGCGAAAGTTAAATATCCGCCCTACGAAAAGGATATCGTAACATTCAAAATGGTGAAAGAAGTGCGGATTGACGGCTCAACCGCGGCGATAGGCATTTACACGGGCGCGGACAGGCAAAAAAACGAAACCATAGAAAAATCCGCGCTCGAAGAGCTTAAAAAGGCATTCCCCGAACTGCATCCGCAAATCGTGTTTTTAGAAAGCGACCCTTCGCGCCAAGCCGCAGTCGTTCCAAATTCCGACACCCTGAAAAACGCGAAATTTAAAATCGCAGTGGCGTCCGGCAAGGGTGGTGTCGGCAAAAGCACCGTAGCGACAAATCTTGCAAGGGCGCTTGCAAAAATATATCCGCCCAAAGACGGCGAAGCGCAAATCGGGCTTATGGACTGCGATATACACGGCCCAAGCGCGACGATTTTATTCGGCGACATTCCCTCCCCGACAACTGACGGAGAGAAAATCTTCCCGCCGGTCGCAAACGGAATAAAAACAATCTCTATGGGAATGCTTGTCGATGATTCCCAGCCCCTCATTTGGAGAGGCCCAATGATTACAAGCGCAATAAAGCAGTTCACAAACGATGTCGAATGGGGCAGGCTTGAGTTTATGATTTTAGACCTCCCGCCGGGAACGGGCGACGCCGTAATAAGCGCAACCCAAATAATTCCCTTGGATGGCGCAATCATCGTAACAACCGCAAACAAGCTCGCCGAAAAAACAGCGACGCGCGGGGCAAAAATCTTTGAAAAAACGAATGTGAAAATTCTGGGCATAGTCGAAAACATGGCGTTTATGCAAATGCCCGACGGCTCCAAAATGAAAATATTCGGGACCGGAGACGCACGAGACTGCGCAAAAGAACTTTCCACAAGAGTAATCGCCGAAATTCCAATCGACCCAAGCTTGCAAACGGACGAACCGAGCGCGCAAACAGAAGCGGTTTTTGAACATCTTGCAAAAGAGATTATCGCAAGCCTTTCATAAAAAGCAGGAATTCACTTCAAAAAATAAAGCTCCCGAAAATTTCTTCGGGAGCTTTTTCGTTATATAAAAATTGCCTTTGTAAAATATTGGAGATTTTCTCGAAGCGCAACATTTGTCTTTTTGCGCCAAACGTCAGTTTTGGCGGAACGCAAAAATCAATTTCCCGCAACCATAATTAATAATTTTGCGTCAAATTGCGGGTTAGACGAGTATTCAAAAAAAGCTACGGTAGGAGTGTACAAAATGTACATGACTACTGCAGTTTATTTTTGTGAAGCGGAGTATAAACCGCAATTTCAAACAACCATCTCACACAACTATAATGAATAATTTTGCGTCAAATTGCGGGTTAGACGAGTATTCAAAAAAAGCTACGG
>JAGBWO010000193.1 GCA_017629765.1 Opitutales bacterium
ATCAAAATGGCGAAAGCCGAACGCGACTACGACTTGACAACAGCCGCGGAAATCAAGTACGGCGAAATACCAAAACTTGAAGCCGAACTTAAAAAAGCCGAAAAGAAGGCGAAAAAAGACGATAAGCTCGTCAAGGAAAACGTCGGCCCCGAAGAAATTGCGGATGTTGTCAGCGAATGGACGGGCATTCCCGTAAACAAGCTTGTGGAAAGCGAACGCGAAAAAATTTTGCATCTGCCGGAACTTCTGCATAAGCGCGTCATAGGCCAGGACGAAGCCATAAAAAGCGTCTCAAACGCAATACTCCGCTCCCGCGCGGGAATAAAAGACCCGAGGCGCCCGACGGGAACCTTCATGTTCTTGGGGCCCACCGGCGTAGGCAAAACGGAGCTTGCGAAAGCCCTCGCCTCGACTTTGTTCGACAGCGAAGAAAACATAGTGAGAATCGATATGAGCGAGTACATGGAAAAGCACTCCGTCTCGCGTCTGATTGGCGCGCCTCCGGGATATGTAGGCTTTGAACAGGGCGGTCAGCTGACCGAAGCCGTCCGCCGCCGCCCCTACTCCGTCGTGCTTTTCGACGAAATAGAAAAGGCCCACCCCGATGTCCTCAACACGCTTTTGCAGGTTATGGACGACGGCATTTTGACCGACTCGCAAGGAAGGAGGGTCGATTTCAAAAACACAGTCATAATAATGACTTCGAATATCGGGGCGCGTTTCATAACCGACGCGAAAATCGAAAAAGACGGCTCGCTTAACCGCGCCTCTTCGGAAGCCGTTACAAGCGAACTGCGCGGATATTTCAAGCCGGAATTCCTAAACAGAATAGACGACATCATAATCTTCAAGGCGCTGACGCAGGAGCAAATCGAATCAATCGTAAAACTGCACATAGATATGCTCAACAAACGCCTTGCGCGGCAGAAGATTACAATTGAAGTATCCAAGCCCACCCTCGACAATCTTGCAATCGAAGGCTACGACCCCGCCTACGGGGCGCGTCCGCTGCGCAGGCTGATCGACCAAAAAATCGAAACTCCGCTTGCCCACGCAATTGTTTCCGGAGAAATAAAGGAAGGCGGCGTCTTCAAGGTGTAAAACCAAAATATTAAAGCAAAGTCGGCAGATTTATGCCGACTTTGCTTGCGCTAAAAAAAACTATTTTTGTGGCGAATTTTTATTTGGGCGCGAGCTCATAATAAACTCCAAAACTGCGCCCGATTTAAGCCTATCGTGCGGGATGCTGAGTTTTTCCCAGATTTCCCCGTTTATTTTAAGGGATTTAACATATTTATTTTCCCTTGAATTGTTTTTTGCGGTTATTTTTATTTTTCCGCCGTTTTCCAATGAAACCTCAGCTTCCTCGAAAAACGGGGAGCCTATTTGATATGTCGGCTCGCCGACGTCGGGATAAAGCCCCAGCATGCTCCATACGACAAACGCGCTCATGGCGCCCCCGTCCTCGTCGCCGGGAACCCCCATCAAGTCGCTCCTAAACCAAGTGTAAACAAGCGCGCGTACCGCCTTTTGGGTTTTCCATCCCTTTCCCGCCCTATTATACAAATACGGAATGTGGAAAGACGGCTCGTTGCCCATTGAAAACTGGCCGACACCGCCGGTTTGGTCGGGAGCGTGGCTCCCCCAGAAGCGCCACTTCGGAAGCCCTACCGGCGTGTGGAAGGTATCGTCCAAATTTTTCTCGAAATTCTCCGCGCCGCCCATCAGTCCGACCAAATCGAGATGCGGAGCGTCCCAGCGGTAAGTCCACGCGTTGTTTTCGTCGTAATAGTCACGAAATCCCAAGCCTCCTGAAATCCGGTAGTCGAAAGGCTCGATAAAGTTGCCCTCCGAATCTTTCGGGTGGAAAAATCCCGTTTCCGCGTTGAATAAATTTTCGGCGTTTTTGCTGCGCTTGAAAAACAGATTTTTGTTTTCCGAAAGATTGACGGGCGTTTGGCTTGGAAAATCCTTTTCAAGACGCCCAAGCATTTTATAGACGCACCAATCGTCAAAACTCGCCGCCAATGTCACTGCCACGGATTGGCGTTTTTCAAAAGAATTTACTTGCGGCACGCTTTCAGCCTCTCCAGTTTTCAGTGCGGGAAAATATCCGTTGTCGGAATAAAAATCGTCCAAAACCGTGCGATGCCCGCGATGCCACGGAACAATGCTCTCAGTCAAAAGAGTGTTTACGGAAAGCTCGACAGCCGCCTTGAAATCGAATCCCCTCACGCCTTTTTGATAGGCGTCCCAAAAAGACGCCACAACATGGTTGCCGTTCATTGCGTGGGCATCGCCGAAAATCTGGGGGAAGGTCGGCAGCCATTTTTCGGGGGTTTGGCTTGCCATATCAATGTAGCTTTGCAGCATTTGCGCCTCTTTTGATGGCTCCATAAGAACGCGCAGAGGATGCGATGTGCGGTAAGTATCCCAAATCCAGTCGTCGCAATAGAAGGGTTTGGCGGTTTTATGGACCTTGTTGTCGTAGGCGCTGTAATACTTGCCGTATTCGCTAAAATCAATCATGCGCTCGAACGTGCGCCAAAACGAAGTGTAAAAAACGCGCTTCATTTCTTCGTCTTCCGACTTTATTTTTATTTTCGAGAGGGTTTCGTTCCAAATTTTGCGACCGTCTTCCTTTAATTTTTTTATGTCGAAATCGCGAATTTCCCTTTGCAAATTATTTTGCGCGCTTTCAAAATCTATGAATGAAATGCCGTATCTTGCGGAAATCTTTTGCGCTTCTTTTCCAAAATCCAAAACGGCGTCGGCTCCGCGCTTTGCAACAAACGGCTTGGAAGGCTTTAAAATCGGATTTTTTTCGGGCGGGCGCGAAAACGGCGAGACTTTGACTTCCCTCGGCTCTGCGTCAAACTCCAATGTTATATACATTTTGACATTGCCGAATTTGCCGATGTTTTGGATTAAATTGATTCGGCCGTTTTCGAATTTGATTTCTCCGCAATCTACTCTTACGCGGATTTTGCGGCTTTCGC
>JAGBWO010000194.1 GCA_017629765.1 Opitutales bacterium
CAGATAAAAGCCAAACGCTTCTTATTGAAGCTTAATAAAGCCAAGAAGGTTAAATTGGTGCGAATTTGTTTGGCGTGTTTAGGATTGAGTTTGACAGCAAAAATTCTTAATAAATATATCCAAGAGAATAAAAAACGAATGTTGAACAGGGAAGAAATGCATGGATAGAAAATTGCGAGTGCTGCTTTTAGTGGCAGAGCCGTGGCGGCATGATGATGGCGGCGGAAACGCCCTTTCCCGAAACATCGCCGATAACCGCGCCTATTTTTCCCCTTCCCAAATCAAAAGTGTCGTAAAAATCTCCTCCGACTTTCTGCTGCGGCATATAGCGCGCCGCGCTGTCGAAACCGTTTATGTTGCATAATTTTTCCGGCAGAATGTAGCTTTGCACGCTTTTTGCAAGCGTAAGATCGCTATCCATTTTGCTTTTCTCCACAAGCTGGTTGAAGGCGTTTATGCTGTAAAGCGAAAGCGCGGACTGGTCGGCAATGGAGCATGCTATTGAAAAATCGAGGTCGGAAAAAAACTCTCCGCCTATCGGGTTTGCCAACGCCAAAACGCCGTAAAATTCCCCCCTGAACATCATAGGGATTGCCATAATCGATGTTATTTTTAACGCCGCGTCCTTGTGGTTTACCACCCTTGCGCTGCTTTCGGCGCGCTTGACAAAAACAGGCTCGCCGCTTTCCGACGCCTGTCCGATTATTCCCTCGTAGGGCTCAAGCTCTTCCCCCTTTAAAATTTTATCAATGAAAGCAGCCCTCGACTTTGCGGATTTCAGCATTATCGGATTTATCTCGCGCTGGGGAGGGAAAAGCCCGTCGCTTTCTACGGCGACTAAATTGTTTTTGGAATTGCGCTCGTAAATGCACGCGCTTGTCGCGCCGCAAGCCAAAGTAACCGAACGCAAAATGCGCAAATGCACCGAATGCTTGTCCGCCCCGGAAGCGACTTCGGTTACGATTTTATGCATAAAGTCCAGCACGATGTCGTTTTCTTCGCCTACGGCTTCAAGCTCTTTGCGAAGAGCGCGCACCTCCCTGTCTTTGCGCCACAAGAGCCACGCAAAGAGGATTGCAAAAACCAAAACCGTGCAGTAAGCCCCCGTCATTGCCCTCCGCGCTCCAACTCTTTTTGCATAAACTTGACAATGTCCTGAAAGTCTTTCGCGTTTGCGGGATTAGCCTCTATCAAATTTTTGTGGGCGTCCAATATTTCGGGCTTTGAAACCGGATTCGGCGTCAACCCCTCTTTTTCGGAATTAAAATCCGCGCAGTCGGAAATCTTCACAATGCTGTCAAGACCGAGATTTTCAATAAGCTCCAAATTGCGCCCCTTTAAAGAGCAGAGATTTACGGCGTCCGGCTTTCCGCTTTTGGCAAGCTTTAAAGCAAGACCCGCAATCATGCCCATAAAGGTGCTGTCCATTCCGCAGCATTTTGAAAAATCTATAAAAAACTCGGCACATCCGCGCGACTGGGCAAATTCGAAAAACTCTCCAACCGGCTTGCAATTCAAATATGTGGCCCGACCTTCAACCTCCAAGTAAGCCTTGCAGGAATCAATCTTGACCAAATATTTTGCGGCGTTTTCCATAGATTTTTATTTTTCCAAAATCTTTTTGAGGACATACGGCAAAATGCCGCCGCGCTTGTAATATTCAACTTCAACGGGCGTATCGATGCGCAAAAGCAGATTTGCGAAATCAACCGAACCGTCCTTGCGCTCGATTTTAAGCTTTGCGCTCTGCGCCGGCGTTATGCCGCCTTCCAATCCCAAAATCGAGAAAGTTTCAGTGCCGTCGAGCTTAAATGTCGAAGCGTCCTCGCTTGGAGCAAACTCAAACGGAAGAATGCCCATTCCGATGAGGTTGCTGCGGTGTATTCTTTCAAAAGACTTTGCCACAACAGCGCGAACCCCGAGCAAAGACGTGCCCTTTGCCGCCCAGTCGCGCGAAGATCCCATGCCGTAATCGCGCCCGCCGAATACAATCAACCCGCGTTTTTGAGCGGCGTAAACCTGACAGGCGTCAAAAATGTAAACATTTTCGCCTTCGCCGTCAATTTTGGTGTAGCCGCCTTCAACACCACCTGCTATCAGATTCTTGATTCTGACGTTTGCGAAAGTTCCGCGAGCCATTACCCTGTCGTTGCCCCGCCTTGAACCGAAAGAATTAAAGTCTTTCACATCCACGCCGTTTTCGCGCAAATATTTGCCTGCGGGGCTTTCGGGCAAAATAGAGCCTGCGGGAGAAATGTGGTCGGTCGTCACCGAATCGCCGAAAATAGCAAGCGCGCGCAGGGAATTCAAACTTGGCAAAGCTGTCTCGCCCATAGTGAAAGCGTCAAAGAACGGCGGATTTTGAATGTAAGTGCTCTTCTCGTTCCACTTGTAAAGCGCGCCTGCGGGGCTTTCGACGGACTGCCAAAGCTTGGGACCCGACATGTCGGAATAGCGTTTTGCAAACATTTCTTTTTTTATGCAGCTTGCCATGCAGTCTTCAATCTCTTTGCTTGACGGCATTACATCCTTCAAATAAACAGCCTTGCCGTCTTTTGAAACGCCGAGAGGCTCTCTTTCCATATCAATATCGACCCTGCCCGCAAGAGCAAACGCCACGACAAGCTGCGGGCTCATCAGATAGTTCGCCTTGATTTGGGCGTGGACGCGGGCTTCAAAATTGCGGTTGCCGCTCAAAACGCTCGCGCAAAGCAAGTCGTTTTCCTTGACAGCCTTCGATATGCTTTCTTCGAGCGGGCCGGAATTTCCGATGCAGGTCGCGCAGCCATATCCTGCGAGGTTAAAGCCGATTTCATCCAAATATTTTTGAAGCCCCGCGCATTCGAGATAGTCGGAGACAACTCTCGACCCGGGCGCAAACGAAGTCTTTACATAGCTCGGAGGCTTCAATCCCAATTCGCACGCCTTCTTTGCAAGCAAAGCCGCCGCAATTATCACCGACGGGTTTGAAGTGTTCGTGCAGCTTGTGATTGCCGCAATCAAAACGCTTCCGTTTGAAATTTCGCCCTTGTTGGTGGAAACTTTTTGAGAAGGGCTATTACCCGACTGCTCCAAAAGAGACAATACGCTCTTCTTCAAGTCGGGCAGTTCTATCCTGTCTTGCGGACGCTTATGCCCCGCAACGCACGGGCGGATTTTCGACAAATCCAAGTCGACAACTTTCGTGTAGTCGCACTCGCCGTCTTCGCGGATGCCGAATATTCCCTGTTCCTCAAAATAGTCTTTGATAAGCGAAATCTGCTCTTCGCTCCTGCCCGAAAGGCGCATATACTCCAAAGTTTTTTCGTCAACGGGGAAGTATCCCATGGTAGCCCCGTATTCGGGAGCCATATTAGCAATGGTTGCCCTGTCGGCAAGAGAAAGCATCTTTGCCCCTTCGCCGAAAAACTCAACGAATTTGCCTACAACTTTTTCGTTTCTTAAAATCTGGGTTACGGTAAGGGCGATGTCTGTCGCGCTCACGCCGTCATTTAGCTTTCCGCTTACGCGCACGCCAATGACTTCGGGAACTTTGAACGAAACAGGCTGCCCCAGCATTCCGGCTTCCGCTTCAATTCCGCCGACGCCCCAGCCGACAACACCCAAGCCGTTAATCATAGTAGTATGGGAGTCCGTGCCTACGAGAGTATCGGGATAAAACAAAGTTTTGCCATCCACTTGGCCTTCAAAAACAAGCCTTGCAAGGTATTCCAAATTTACCTGATGGATAATTCCCGTTGAAGGCGGAACAACTGAAAACGTCTTAAACGCCTGCTGCCCCCACTTCAAGAATTCATAGCGTTCGGAGTTGCGCTTAAATTCCAAATCCAAATTAATGTTGTAAGAGTCCGCGCTGCCCGCGCTGTCCATTTGAACGGAATGGTCGACAACCAAATCAACGGGAACAAGAGGCTCGACAACCGAAGGGTCTTTGCCCTGACGCGCCGCGGCGTCGCGCATTGCAGCCAAATCAACCAAAAGCGGAACGCCCGTAAAATCCTGCAATACAATTCGCGAAACGACAAAAGGCACTTCATAGTCGCCGGGCTGTTTCGCGTTCCAGTTTGCAAGACGCTTCACGTCGTCAACATTAGCCAAAACTCCGTCGCAGTTGCGAAGCACGCTTTCAAGAACTATTTTTATGCTTACGGGCAATCTCTTCAAATTGCCTATTCCCTGAGATTCAAGCTCTTTTAAACTATAAATATAACCCGATTTGCCCGAAGACAAAGATTTAAATTCTTTTAAACAATTAAGTGGATTTTTCATAAATAATTTCTCGCAAATTTATTGAGACAAAATATTGCCAAAAGCCCCCAAAAAATCAAACAATATTTGATATTTTTTTACCCTCTTGAAACCATCCGGATTTCAATTGAATTTGCCCAAACAAACTCCATATGCCCCCAAACTTGCAAGGCATTCGGTTTGCGAAAATTTTTGAAAAGCCATTCTGAAAATTTAAATAAAAAATATTAACTTGTTTTGAAGGGCAAAAATTTCGCAACAAAAAAAAGACCTCCGCATTGGAAGGTCTTTTTTTCAAATTTACTTTTTAAGATTAAGCTTCGGGAGAAATACCCTTGCCGTCTCCAACTGTGTCGTTTGAGGAATCGTTGGACGCTGAAATTGCTTCCTGAGCGTCGGGAACCGAAACAGAATCCGCTGCCGGTTGCGAAACAGAAGGAGTGGAAGCCGTTACATTCGAGCCGCCAACAGTGCCTGACACTCCTGCGGGAGTGGACTTTACGTCAACAGCAGTAGATGTTTTTGCGCCGCGCTCGTCGGTCACGACAACATCGCCTTTTACTTCGCCTGTAGTTGAAACTTCGGGAGCAAAAACGATGGAAGATGCGCCAACCTTAACTTCAATGTTCGGGTTGCCCGCTTGCGGGAATGTCGCATTCAAAACAACAGACTTGCCGCCCATATCGACCAAATTCAAAGAGGAAATGGAAGCCGCAAAAGCCTTCAAGGCGTCGAGATGCTTAACTTCGTCCGACAAGGACAAAGTAATCGCAACCAAAGTGTTTACGAGTTCAACTTCGTTTACATTTGCGGGCAACATCGGAGTCTCGCAAGAGATGATGTCGGAATCCGCGCTTTCAATATCGGTAACTTTAATCTTGCCGAATTTTGTATTTACCGTTGTTGAAACCGTCTTAGAGGCGGGCTGAGCAGCCGTAGCTTCGGGAGCCGCAGCAGCGGGCTGTGCCTGCTCCTGAGCAAAAGAAGTGAAAGCAGCAGCAGAAAGAGCCGCTATCGATACCAAAGTAGTTTTTAAGTTTTTCATTTTATTCCTTTCAAAAAATATTTCGTCTTTAAGACTAATTTTGATAAAAGATTAGCTGTTTGGGCTTAAATGTTCAAGTTTTTTTTTCAAAAAAATCAACTTTCCGATTTTGCAAAATCAATTTGCCGTTTAAACAAATCGACAGATTCCACATAAACCTTAATTTTATCGCCCGCCTTTATCGTTTTGCCCGTCTTGCGCCCGCGCATCACAGTGCCTTCCGCGTTCAAACGGTAAATGTCGTCATGCAAAGTATGGGTATGCACAAAACCGTAAGCCATTGATTCGGTAAGCTCAACGAAAAATCCGTGCGAAGACATTGCGGTTACCACCGCCTCGAAAGTTTCACGAGTGCCTATTTTGCGCTCGAAGAATTCCAAAAGCTTCACTTTTTTGGACTCGCGCTCGGCGTCGGTTGAATTTTGCTCCGTCTTTGAAATATGGTTTGCAATGCCTTCGAGAGCGGCTTGGGAATCCATAGACATCCTGCCTTTCGGCGCAGTCGCAATCTTCATTTTCTGCATGTAAAAATTCAAAGCCCTGTGGACGGTAAAATCCGCATAGCGCCTTATCGGGGAGGTAAAATGGGCGTAATAGTGCTTCATAAGCCCGAAGTGCCCGTCCGGCGAAGCCCTGTAAACTGCCCTTTTTAAGCTCTTTAAAAACTGCGTCTTTAAAATATAGCTCTGCGGATGTCCTGAAATTGCCGCAAGAGTTTTCACGATTTCCCTGCGCCTTGTCAAATCCCCGCAGAAAATTCCGAAAGGCTCCAAATATTCGCGCAAGTCCAGAAGTTTTTCCTCTTCCGGATCGTCGTGCACGCGCGATATGAACGGAATATGGAACTCAAACAATTCGCGGGCAACCGCCTCGTTTGCGGCAAGCATAAATTCTTCGACAAGCTGGTGGCTTTCGTCGCTTTCCCTGCGGACGATTTTTTGGGCATAGCCCTGCTCGTCGCAGAAAATCCTGATTTCGGGCATTTCCAAGTCGAAGCTTCCCTTGCGCATCCTTTTTTTCCGCAAAATCGAAGCCAAGCCCCACATTTGCCTTATGGTTGTGCGCAGTTTCTGCAAAAATGCGTCGTCAAACTCGTCCAAAGGCTTTCCCGTAGAACCCGTTGAATACTCCGCAGGCGGGCGGATTGCCTTTATTATGTTCAAGTCGTTTTCTTTCAAAAAAGCGTAAGCCTGCTCGTAAGTCAAACGCTTGGAACTGCGGATTACCGAATTTGCAAAGCGCACCTTTTTGCAGTCTCCCGCAGCGTCAAATTCCAAAAACATGCTCTTTACAAGCCTGTCCTTGCCTTCAACCAGACTGCACAGCCCGTTTGAAAGCTCGAATGGCAGCATCGGCAAAACCGTTCCTACAAGATAGGTCGAGTTGCCCCTGTTCCGCGCCTCTTTGTCAAGCGCGGTTTTTGGCTTTACATAGTAGGATACGTCCGCGATGTGGACGCCTATTTCCAATATGCCGTTTGGCAGGCGTTTGAAGGAAAGGGCGTCGTCGAAATCCTTTGCGTCGCTCGGGTCTATGGTAATGTCAAATTCGTTTCGCAAATCCAGCCTGCCTTCAATGTCGCGCGGCATTACTTCTTTCGGAAGGGCTTTTACCTCTTCCAACACTTCGCTTGGGAATTCCGTTTCAAGCGCGTACTTAATCAAAATCGCCTTGTACTCCGACATCGGAGTGTGGCTCTTGCCCAAATTTTCGACAATTTCACCCGACGGATTTATGTGCTTTTGCGTCCATTCGAAAAGCTTCACCACAACCTTGTCGCCCTCTTCGGGGACGGGCTTTACCCCGCTTTTTTTGGGGTCCGCCACT
Source organism: Opitutales bacterium (assembly GCA_017629765.1). Classification (GTDB taxonomy): domain Bacteria; phylum Verrucomicrobiota; class Verrucomicrobiia; order Opitutales; family Intestinicryptomonadaceae; genus Intestinicryptomonas. The sequence goes on from JAGBWO010000194.1 coordinate 7,121, forward strand.
ATGATGTCGTAAAAGAACTTGGGGTCGTCCGCAACCACATGCCAAAAGTTCATCGAGCGCGCCAAAGTGCCTATGACGGTCGTAAGCTTGCGCTCTATTATGCGTATTACGCGCGCGTATTTCTGCGAGACGGGCATCTCTTTTTCCTTATTGCGGAACCTGCGGCGCGAACCGAACCGCTCGTCCAGAATTCGAGCAAGCACTTTGTCGCCGTTTAGCGCAACGCCCGTGTCTTCGCTGCGGACCAAAATAGTGTCGCCGTTTTCAAGGCGTATTTGCGCCCTGCCGCTTTGCTTAAATTCTATCGTTCCGGCGACAAGCCCCAAGTCTTTGGTCGCGCAGTATCTGTCTCCCTTGACGTGCGCGACGGAGCCTTCCTTTACCATTTTTTCAATTGTGTCGCGAAAAACGGGAAAGTCTTTGCGCTTCAATTTGAGCGCGGCGGCTATGCCCGCAAGATTGGACGGAGCGTAGCTCTTGCTTTTCAATAGCGACAAAATATTTAAAGATAGCATTTCCCTGTTCATTGCATTGCCCTCATTTGGATTGGTATTAAAAGCAGAATTGAAACCGCAAAAAGCAAAACGCAAAGCCTTGCGCTTGTAAAATCGGTCAAAAACCTGACAAATATGCTTAAAATAAGCATCATTAAAAACAAGGCGGTCCCCGCCGCGAATTTCAACGCGGCAAAATTTTCAAGCCCCGCGCCCAAAGCCGCAAAGCCTCCCGCCAAAATCGAAAAAAACATAATAGACGTCGCCAAAAACAAAGTCCTCTTGCCAAGCCTTGCCACTTTTTCAAGAGACAGATTTCCGCGCGCCGCAAGGCTGTTTGACTTTCCCTTTATCAGCCTTCTCGAAAGTATGTACATTCCGCCAAGCGAAGCCGAAAACGCCAAAAGCGCGTAGCTTGAAACCGCCAAAACGACATGCACCGAAGACAGCACGCCCATGGCATGCCCCGCCGACACGCCCTCGAAAAACTTCGGGCATAAGACGGGCAAAACAGAAAACGCCGCGGCAAACAAAAAGAACAAAAACGCCCCTATCTTCATCCTGAAAAACAAAGACGACGCCATGAAAAAGAAAACCGAAACGCAAACTATCGCCTCCGACAATTCGTAAGAGGTCGCGACGGGCATGCGCCCGAATTTAAAGGCAATCGCGCCCAGCCCGAAAATTTGCGCCAAAAATCCCGCAATCGAAAATCCCCACGCGAAGGCGCGGTTCTTTTTTAAGTCGGAAAAGCTGCCCAGCGCCGCAAGCAAATAGCAGACTGCGGCGGCGCAAAAAAGAAAAATCACAATTTCGGACATTACAAAAAACTTTCTCTTTTTATAATTTCGGCAAACAGTCTAAGCTGGCGCGAAGAAGAGTTCAAGCAGTTTATGTATGAAAATTTTTCGCCGCCGCTTTTTAGGAACTCCGACCGCAAACTCCCGTTTATTTCAACCAAAGTTTCAATGCAGTCGCAAAAGAACCCGGGGCAGACAACCGCAATGCTTTTCGCCCCCTCTTCCGCGAGCTTTCTTGCCACGCCGAAAACATCGGGTCCAATCCATTTTCCGAATTTCATCGCCGATTGGTACGCAAGCTCTACCCTGAAATTTTCAAGCTTTTTGCGTATTTCAAAATGCGATTTTTTGCATTCGGACTCATAGTCGAAGATTTTAAGCTGCGGTTTCGGCACAGAATGGAAGCTCGTTATGACAGCGTCGAACTTTTCGTTTTTTTCCAAAACGGAATTTGCAATTGCCCGCGCATATTCGGGCATGCCGGCATAGCATTCTGCGATTTTAAAATCGACGCCTTTAAAATTCCGCTCTATTTCCCTGACTGCGGGAAACACCGTTGAGCTTGCGGCTTGCGGATAGCACGGAATAAAAAGAATTTTTCCCGTCAAGAGGTTTTGCGCGCCCATCTTTCTTCGGAGAGAGGCAAGATTTTCGCCGCCGTACACTCCGGCTTCAAACACCCCCATTCCCAAATGCGCGGAAAGCTTTTCTGCCAAGTTTTTAACATGGAATAGCGACGCGGGCAAAAGCCCGAAAGCTTCCGTGTTTACCGCGCACGATTTCAGCATTTCCGAAAAATGCCCCGCGCGTTTTTTTGCGATGCGCCAAGCCAGAAATTTTCTCAGAAAAAACGGAAGCCCCAAAACATATTCGTCGCCCAAAAACTCGCGCAGGAAAATTTCGCACTCCCCGCGCTCCATTTTACGCGGGCAGCCCAAATGCACAAGAACTGCCGCGGCAAAGCTCATTGGCTTATCTTGTCGGCAACCGCAAGCCCGTTTTCAATGCAGGAGCTTACGCCGACCCCTCCGCGGTACGCGCCCAAAAGCTTGACTGTCGGAAAATCTTTTTCGACTTCGCCCATTTCCTCCAAGACGTCCCCGTAGCCTACATTGTACTGGGCGATTGCGTTTTTATGGCGGAAAATCCTCTTAAAAAGAGGCTTTCCTTTCAAGCCTATCAAGCCTTCCAAATCTTCCATTGCAATGGCTTCCAATTCCCCGTCGCTCTTGTTAAAAAGCGACGGATGGCGCATTCCTCCGATATAGCATGTTATGGTTGCGCAGTCTGCGGGAGCGCGCCCCTCGAAGACGCTCGAAACAAACAAAGCTCCCAAAATTCTGTACCTGCTTTCAAGCGCCGGAATAAGCGCGCCAAAACCGTCGAGCTTGTGGGAAATGTCGCTCTTTTTAAAGCCGAGAGTGAGCGACACAACCGGCGCGTATTCGATTTTGCCCAAGAACTCCAAGCGCGACGAAAGACCTCCGGGCAGCGGAAGTTTGGAAATTTCCTTCGCGGGAACCGCCAAAACCATTTCGTCAAAGACGTCGCATCCGTCGCCGTTTTCATTAGTCCAGCAAACCTGCCAAGACCCCATGTCATAATCGACGCTTGCGATTTTTGCGTTTAATACAATGTCCTCCTTCAAGCCCTCCTTGATTTTGTCCACAAGCTCTACAAGCCCGTTTTTAAACGAAATCATCATCGGCTTAAAGAAGTTCCCCGCGGCGATTTTTTCTTTCCGCGCCTTCATCGCGCCCTTGATTATCGAGCCGTACTTCTGCTCCAAATTCCAAAACGGGGGAAAGGCGTGCTTCATCGAAAGCTTTTCGGGATTGCCCCCGTAAATTCCCGCCATAAAAGGATTCATGCCATAGTCCAAAGCCTCTTTTCCGAGGCGGTCAACGGTAAACTGCGCGACGCTCGGGTCGGAGTCGGGATTGTGCCTTGGAATGCTCGGCTCCTTCAAAAAACGCAATTTTCCCGCAAAAGAAAACAGCGGGCTTAAAAGCATTTTCAAAGGCCCCATCGGAACTTCGCAGATTTTGCCGTTTTTGACGAAAAAGCGTTTCTTTGAAACTTGGCTTGAATTTGCGATGCGCGGCGACAAGCCAAGCTCTTCGATGAAATCCAATGTCTTTTTGCTCTGAACCATAACGGAATTCGAGCCGCTTTCCGCCCTGAATCCGCTTTCGTTGAAAGTGTTGATGACGCCGCCAGCCCTGCTTTTCGACTCCAAAACTACGACTTCAAAGCCTTTGCGCTTAAGCGCGTAAGCGGCGCAAAGCCCTGAAACGCCCGCGCCCACAATTAAAATTTTCTTAGCCATAAAACACCTTGCCTTACTCTTTTTAAGATGGCATCAAAAAAAGAATTTTCAATATAAAAATAAAAGTCCAAAAAGCCTGAACGCTACCCAAAAAGCGGGCGGCGGTCCGATGAAACTTCCGTCTATGTTATCGTACGAAAAAACAAAAGAAAAAGCTTTTTACAACTCTTTGGGGGAAAGCCACCTGAATGAAACGATTTTGAATTTGCGCCCGAAATTTCCCTGCGGAGACAGCTTGTCGTCCCCGCTTTTCACAGGCTCAACCGAACGCTGGACGACAGCCTCGCAATATATTTTGGCGGAAGAATCGGACATCGGGTTTTTGTACTCGCCAAACGCCCTCACAATAAAAGTGTCCCCTCTTGCCGTTATTACCGGCCCTATCGCGCTTAAAATTTGCGACTGCTTCAAAACAGCGCCCGGAAGCCCCATGAAACGCTGATATTTCTTGCCCAAAATCGTGCCGAACGAATTTTCCGCAAACTCGTCCAAGCTCTCATATTCCTGAAAGACCCTCTTTACGTTTGAAAGCGACGTAAGGGCGTATCTTTTTTGGTAATTAAAGTCGGTGTAAAAAGTGCCCCTTTCGTTTGAATTGAAGTCTTCGTTTTCCAAACGGTCGATTGCCGCCGAAATCGTCCCCATGAGCGACTGGTAGTTCAAATCCTCGTCGGACTTCGCCCTCGAATACGGAACAAGGCGGCGGTTCACAAAGTCGGCAAGGCTGAAGAACGGAGCCCTGCGCTTAACTTCCGCGACAATCTCGCGGGCAAGGCGGTCGATGTCGGACTTGCTGATGTTGCGCCCCGCCTGTGCGTCTCTGAAACCGAAATTGAAAGTTTCATCTTGCGGAGACAATAGCGGATTTAAGTTGCCGGGGTTCGGCATATAATATTCGTCGGGATTTGACGCATTTATCGACTTCGGATAATATCCTTCAAGCACGGATTTCTTTTGGGTTCCCAAAAGCCCGCCAAGCAGCGCCCTCCACGCCTCGTACGAAGTTGAATTTACATTGAAGGCGCCGTCAACCGCGATAAATCTCGCGGCGTTTTTCAAGGCGTCATCCGAACCATACAGCTCGTCGCCGTCTTCGGGGGCGGAAGTCAAAAAATTGCGCGTATTTGGCAGGCGCATTCCGGCCTCTATGACAGACGGAGCGTTTTTCTGGGGAAAAGTCGAAAGGAAAAATCTGTCCCAAACTGAGGCGTTTAAAAGGTACGATATATCCGTCAGCTCGTTTTCGTGAATAACGCTGTCAACTTTATTTATGACCATGTCGCGCCTTACAAACGGATTTGCAAAGCCTTCGGAAAAGGCGAAAGTCGGCTGCCAGGCAAACATTGAAAGATTTGCATTTGAAAAAGCGGCAAGGCTCATCATGTCGTCTTTGCTGCGCGGATAATCGAATATCGGAATTACCAGAGCCCAATCAATATTATTCAAATAGCTGCCCGAAATTTTGCAGTCCATCAAAACGGGGGCAGTGTATCTGTCGGCAGAAGAGTATCTGTCGCCCGTATTTTTGTAGTTTGAAATCCACTCCATGCTGCCCTTGACCGCGCTGCTATTCGGAATTTTGCCATTCTCGTCTATAAGATTATAGCTGTTCCAAGCTCCGCTTGAAATTTCAAAATGGGTTTCGCTTAAAAGCGATTTTCGCGGAGGGTCGCTTTGCAGGCAAACAAGGGGCGCAACCATTCCGTGCGGCTTGTAAACGCGGCAAGCCTCTCCACTGTCGCGCATAAAGTTTGAAAGCATCGGCCACGGCCATACTCTTGAAGAAGAATAGATGCCTCCCCAGCCTTTCGGCGCGGAATAAGCGCACATCGCCCACGAATGCGAAATCATCAAAATGCTTTCCTTTTTATCGGAATTTTTTGCGTTGTGGGCTTCGTCGTAAGTTATGGAATTTCCCGCTTTCAGCATTCCGAAAGGCTTGTTTGAACCGCTATTTGAATTGTAGTAGGGCGCGGTGTCGGAAGCAGTGTTGCCGTCTGTTTTCGACACGAAATAAGTTCCGTTATTAAACGTATTTACGCCCAGAGCTCCGCCAACAAGCTCGTTCTTTTTTGGAATTCTCGGCAAAATGCAGTCGGGCATTGCGCGGTTTTCCCACTGGTAAATTCCGTTGTCTTGAAAGTAGCCGGCAAGCCCGTAGCCTATGGAGCAGGCAATATTGTACCATCCACAATTTGAAGGCTGCGCCAACGCTCCGTATCTGAAATACCCCCTGTACGGAGAGGAGCCGGTCCATTCCTTCATAATGGAATTGTCCCAGCCGATGACTGTCGAAAACCTGTAAGGCATAAATACGGAATTATGCTCGTTCTGCCCCTCTACAAACCAATAATCATTGAAAAAACCCTTGCCGTTCGAGGTATTCGGATTTCCGCTCTCGTTTAATGCGGTAAAATCCATCGAAGTCAAAAACTCCGGAGCATTCCTGCCCGAAACGCGCCATAATTCACAGCTCGGACGCGGAGGAAATTTAGATTTATCCTGCGCTCTCACATTGTTTAGAAAATACGACGGAACAACGCGCCAGTTGGCGTGGAGAGTTTTCAGTTTTGAAGCCTGCAAGACGTCCGGCTTTAAAATGCTGAAAGGGTCGTTGTCCCAAGCGGAAGAAAGGCTTTGCTTTGAAATGGTTGTCGAAACCCTCGCCCCCGAAGAATTTACAGGGAAATACGCCCCGCCCTTATTAGCCTCAATAGTGCGCGCGCTCGGATGCGCCACGACTCCCGGTTCAAGCAAAGGCAGGGAATTTATGTTCGCTGAACGCACGACGCCGTCGGCATTGCCAAACGACGAATCGCGAAATTCGGCGGTTTTCTGAATGGTAAGCTCGACATTTTCTCCGGGGTTTAACGCGAGGTCTTTAATGCCAAGCGATATGGCGGGCATTCCCTCATCCTTCAAATTGCCGTCGCTTCTGACGCCCTTGCCCCTATTTAACATTCGATTTTTGAATACGTCGGTAAAATGCTTCTCAAAAGTTCCGTAAGAGGAGCTTGCGCCGAAAACGGCATAAGGGTTGTAATAATAGACTGCTTCCGGATTTTGAGGATCGACCAAACGGCGCTCGGTGTCTCCGCGCGCAATCAAAGCCCCTATTTTTCTGCTGCCGCTTCCGTTGACGGGGCTTTCGGCGGCAAAAACCTGTATGGTGTACGGCAAGCCGATTTTCAGTATGTAGTCCGACCTTTCAAGCCTTACGCTGTGCGGATTCCAAATCCGGACGCGCGGATAGAACATAAGGTATAAATTTATGTTGTTGTCGGTTGGCAAATTGTTGTCGTAAAAAAGCTGGAAATGGTAGGTTACCGCGGATACTACGGGAAAAATTCCGTGCTGCACCGCCGACGGGGTCGACTTATGCCCGAGAGGCTCAACCGCAGTTTCAAACTTCGGTGCGCGCCCGTTTTCTCCGTCTGAAACCAAATTGGCAAAGCCCTTCAAAAGCCCCATTCGCGGCATATTTTGCGAATAGTCGGAAATACCGAAATCAACGCCCGCATAATCAGTGTCGAAATCGCCGCTTCCGCGTATTATGGGAGCGGCGTCGTCAAGCCCCTTTCCCGTCTGCAAATATACGGTCAAATCCTCTTTGAGCCTGCCGTTTGCAACGTCAACGGGCAATCCCACCGAAACGGCGGTATAGTCGCCCTTGTTGTCCTTTGCCCAATTTTTCAAGCTTGGCTCGAGAAACGAAAATTCGTCCAAAGAACTGATTTTTCGCAATGCCCGCGCAGAATTTTCGGAAAAAGACGGCAAAAACGGATTCAGCTGCAAGCGCGAAAGGTCTTCCAAAAAATCCAAATTCGAAATTTGCGGCACCCTTGCGTCGGCGGGAGCCGAAAAAGACGCGGCATCCCCCATGTCCTTGCCGTCAAGATACGTGTCGGGACGGGTCAGATTTACCTTTGCCTTTACGCTCTCGTCGCTCACCCACCAATCGAAAGAACCGTTTTTTAGCGGAATTTTTCCCGCCAAAACCTCTACTTCCTCGGACTTAAAAGAAGAGCTTACAATACCCCCGAAATCGCCCGGGCATTCTTCAAGCTGTTTGTATTCGGCAAGCTTAACGACCTCATTGTTTAAGTCGCGCAAAGACTCCGTCGCGGGATTTCTCACGGGAGTATTGCTCGAAACAAGCCAGTTTACCGCGTTTAAATTATGAACCGACTCGCGGTTTTTCAACATATCCGCATATTCGCTATTTTTCTCCTGCAATTCAAGCGGAGTAGAAAATTCATCGCCCCTGTTTACCTTGAAGGCTCCCACCAAAAACGGAGAGCGAACCTCGTCTATTTTCACGGTGGCAGGGTCCGAATCCAAAATGGTTGCGGGAGCTGAAACCGCCATGTCCGGCCCGAGAGTTTTTTGCAGGCTTGAAACCGCCGCGCTCAACCCCAAAAGCGCATTGGCGCGCGCCATCCGCTGCTCTTTTTGGGCGTTTAAAATACGAAGTTTTGAGCTTATGATTGCCGAAAGGGTAAGAGTGAGCAGCAACATAAACGCCATCGCGCCGATGGCAAGCACAAGAGCAAACGCCTTGCGTTTTCTAATGTTTTTATATTGCATGACAGGCAGTCGGCATAGTAAGTATAGTAGTGTTTATTTAAAAATATAAAACATATTTTTGTATACCAATCAATGAAAAAACTGCTACTTATCCTGCTAACGGCATTGCCGCTATTTTGTTTATCGGCCGAAAAAAGCAGAATTTTGGAAAATTATGCCTGGCAAAAACCGAACGCAAACACCACCGCCTTCCATTTGATTTGGCTTGGAGAAGAAAATTCACCGCCAGCCCTCTACGCGCAAATCGGAGAATACTACGCCCGCGTTCATTTCGCCCCCAAACAGCAGCTGGGAGAAAAATATGCCGTGGCAAAAAACAAAAAGATAAGCCTTTTTTACAGAAAGCTTGAAGACGGCAAGGAGTCTTTTGAAAAAGCCATAACCTTCGACGCCCCGTCAAACAATCTCGTATTGGGAATCATCCCCGGCAAAGGAAAGCTCGAAGCAGAAGTTGCCGACATATCTTTTGAAAACATCCCTGTCGGCTCTTCCGCAATAGTAAACATATCCCCTTACAAAATCGGCATAACATACAAAAACAAGCCGCATGCCTTGAAGCCGTTTGAAATTTGGAAGG
>JAGBWO010000195.1 GCA_017629765.1 Opitutales bacterium
AACCGTCGCCCTGATGCCCGAGGCGCTTCTTTCGCCTTTTAGCCGAGCGATGCTTTGCTTTAAGAGCGAGCAGTACATATCAAAGCCGACTCCCGCGATATGCCCGCTTTGCTTTGCGCCAAGAATATTGCCGCAGCCCCTGAGTTGCAAATCGCGCGTTGCAATTCTAAAACCGGCTCCGGGCTTGTTGTATTGGCGGATTGCGCTGAGCCGCTTGTGGGCTTTTTCGACAAGATGAGCGTGGCGATGCAAAAGCAGATACGCGTACGCCTTCCTCGTAAATCTGCCGACTCTTCCCCTTAGCTGATAAAGCTGGGCGAGCCCGAACTTGTCCGCGCCCTCTATTATTATCGTATTGCAATTGGGAATATCCAAGCCCGACTCAATGATGGTGGTGCATACCAAAATGTCGAATTTCCCGTCCATGAAGTCCGACATCAATTTTTCGAGCTCGCGCTCTTTCATTTGCCCATGCCCGACGCCGATTTTAAGGTTCGGGAACATTTTGCGCAGTTTTTCAGCGGTTTCTTCGATTGTCTTTACGCGGTTATGCAGGTAGAAAATTTGTCCTTCCCTTGCGATTTCCCTTTCTATGACGCTTTTTATCAAGTCTTCGTCGTATTCTTTTACGAATGTTTCGACGGGGAAGCGGTTTTTTGGGGGAGTTTCCATCAAGCTTATGGTTTTCGCGCCCATCATTGCAAAGTAGAGGGTTCTGGGAATGGGGGTCGCGCTCATTGTAAGCACGTCCACGCCCTCGCGGATGCGCTTTATTTTTTCTTTGTGCTTTACGCCAAAGCGGTGTTCTTCGTCGATAATCAAAAGCCCCAAATCCTTGAAATTTACGTCGCTTGCAAGGAGGGCGTGGGTTCCCACTATTATGTCGATTTTGCCAGCCGCAAGCTGCGCTTTTATGCGCTCTGTGTCTTTGGGCTTGCGAAACCTTGAAAGCATTTCGACAACAATAGGAAAAGCCGCCATCCTCTCTTTAAAAGTTTTGAAATGCTGCTGGCACAAAATTGTGGTGGGGCAGAGCAGGGCCGCCTGCTTTCCCGCAAGGGCGCACTTGAACGCGGCGCGTATCGCGATTTCGGTTTTCCCGAAGCCCACATCGGCGCAGACCAGCCTGTCCATGGGGGCATCGGTTTGCATGTCGGCTTTTACTTCTTTTATCGTGCGCAGCTGGTCCGGCGTTTCTGTAAACGGGAAAGAGTCTTCAAAGGCGTCCTGCCAGTCTCCGTCTTCGGGAAATGCGTAGCCTTTCGATATTTCGCGCTTCGACTGCAGGTCCAGAAGTTCCGCGGCGTAATCGAGCGCGGCGGTTTCGGCTGCCGTTCTCACTTTTATCCATGCGCGCGAATCGAGCTTGGAAAGCTTGGGCGCGCGCTTGTCAAGGCCTATGTAGCGGCTTATTAAATGCGATTTGTGAAGCGGGAGATAGAGGTGCGCATTGTCCTCGAATTCAAGTTTCAGCACTTCCTGCTTTGCGCCGTTTGTCTCTATTTGGATGATGCCTTGATAGCGGCAGATGCCGTGCGCGGCATGTACTATATAGTCGCCCTCGCAGAGTTCGGAAAAGTCCAAAAGAGCGTCAACTTCGGCGCGGCGGGACAACATTTTACGGCGCGGGGAAATATTTGTTTTTATGCGCCTTCCGAACATTTCAAGAGAACCCGCGCATACCGCTCCCCTCGCGCCTTTTGGGATTCCTTCCCAGCCCAAAAATTTTTCCGAATTTTTAAAGTCCGCTACAAACCCCTCTCCGAAAAAGGGATTTATGAAAACGCAGTTTTTGGGAAATCCTCCGCATTCCGAAAACATTTCTTTTATGCGTTTTTGCTCTCCGTCGCCTTCGGCTTCGATAAACAGCGCATAGCCTTTTTCAGACCAGTTTAAGAGCTGTTTTATGAAATTTTTGCGAAGCTCGTTTTCTGACTTCATTCTGTCTTCGCCCACGCCTTCCCCAAGCGGGAGAGGGCGGTATTGAGAGATGTCTTCCGTGCAGGTTTTTACGCTTTTTGCGCCTTTTAAAAATTCCGCGCGCTCTTCAAGCGAAGAAATTCCGATTAAGGCGTCGTTTGTCCTTGAATCGAAAACCATTTGGAAGTTTGCGGAAGGATTTTCAATTTTTTCGTAAACGTTGAACTGTTCGGGATATTCGAGGGCAAGCCGCGACGGCTCGATGAAAATCCACGAAACGGGGCTTTTGTTTAGAAAATCGACCGCAAGTTTTGTGCCGAGGCTTGTCGAGTAGGAGTCTATTTCAATTTCCCCGACTTCGCCGCCGTCGCTTAACTGCGTGTCGGGGTCGTATGGGCGGATTGAGTCTATTTCGTCTCCAAAAAAATCAATTCTAAAAGGCGTGCGCGCGGCTATCGGATAGATGTCCACTATGCCGCCCCTCAGAGCGAACTGCCCGGGGCCTTCGCAGAGGACTTCGTTGTAGTAGCCGAAATCGACGAGGCGTTTGCGCAGGTTTTCCATTTCTATCACGGAGCCTTTTTTCAGTTCGAGGCGTTCGGCTTGCGCGGGAGTTTCCGACAAAATCGCGTCGGGGGGTGTGATGATTGCTGTATTCAGGCCCGCCGCGGCGGCGTTGAGCGTTCCGACTCTCTCGCAGTAGGCGTCGAAGCTGTCGGGGTCTTCGCGCGGGGGAAGTTTGGGTAAAATTCTGAGGTCGTCGGCGCAGTTTTCCATTTTCAAAAACGCCGACATTTTTGCGAAGAGCCTTTCGCATTCCCCGGACGTTTCGCACAAAATTATTTTTACGCCGGCAGCGCGCGCGCAAATGTTGGAGATTGCCGCCGCAAATGCGGACTGCGCCAAGTTTGGGTAAAAAATCGCCTTTGCGTTCTTATGCGGTTTTACGCTTGTCATGCGAATTTTTCGAGCGCGATTTGCGCCGCTTTTGTTTCCGCCTCTTTTTTGGACGAGGCTGTCGCCGAGCCGTAAACGGCGTCGTCAATCAAAACTTCCATTTCAAACTTTTTGTTGTGGTCGGGGCCTGTCTGGGATGCGAGGCGGTATTTCACCGTCATCGACTTTTTTGCGGCAAGCTCTTGGAGTTTGCCTTTCGGGTTTTGCGTCGTAACCATTTCGCCGACGTTCAAAGTTTCCGCTTCGTACCACGACAAAACTATGCGCTTGGTCTGTTCAAAGCCCGCGTCCAAATAAATTGCGCCCACTATGGATTCAAGCGCGTCCTCTTTTGCCGACGATACTTCGCGAAGGTGGGCGAGCTTTTTCGGCAAAATCAAATTTTCGGGAATCGACAGGCTTTGCGCGAGTTTCGCCAAAAACTTGCCGTGCGTCATTGCAATTCTTGCGCGGGTCAAATCGCCTTCCTGCTTGTCGTCCAAGTTGTGGTAAACCAAGTCGCTTATGATTGTCTGCAAGACGGCGTCCCCCAAAAACTCGAGCCTCTGGTTTGAAAGTATGCGCGAGTTTGCGGAATTTACCGAGCTAGGGTGTGTCAGGGC
>JAGBWO010000196.1 GCA_017629765.1 Opitutales bacterium
CGCCCCAAGAAGAAAAGCAAGGCGAAGAAAATTCCGCCCGGCAAGCCGCGCAAGTGGAGGAAGACAAGGACGGGAAGCCCCTCGATTACCGTTCTCGGGAGGGAGTAATGACGCGCCGCGAGGCAACCCAGGTTCTCGACTCCCTAAAAGACGACGAAAAGAAACTCCCATTCTCGGGCTACGGCACGCAACGCAACAGATTTGAAGACAAAAAATACAAGGATTGGTAAAATGAAAAAAGCAATCTCGTCAATTTTAACGATTTTTTTAACGCTTTGCGCCATGGCGCAATCCATCAGCTCAAACGGTTTTTATCCCCCCGTAGTGCGCAAAGGGCAAGTCGCGCAATACTCGGTCGTCTTAAAAGACGTCGAAGCAAACATAGCCGCTGAAAACATTCCCGCCCCCGCGGAACTGCAATATGTGGGTTCGGGTACGCAAACGAGAATGAGCATCACAAACATGCAAACTCCCGTCCGCGAAAAAATTTTGACGTTTAACTATATTCCCACGCAGGACGGAGAATTTGAAATCAAGGCGTGGGAAATTTCAGCCGGCGGCAAGACATACAAAATTCCCGCAGCCGCATTGAAGGTAAGCCCCAATGCCCCGCAAAACATTTCGACATCCCCTGCCTATGATCCCTTTGAGGAAATGGAGGAAATGATGTCGAACTTCGGCTTTTCGCAATTCCCAAGCATAACGCGGCAAAGAATGAGAAATTCGATGCCGCAGGAAACCATCGACCTTCAAAAAGAAACATCCGCCGAAATAAAATTCGCGGCGGAAAAAATTTATGTCGGGCAAGCCGTTCCATGCCAAGTTTCTTTTAAATTCAGCGGCAAAATTCTAAATTCCGACATAAAATTAAGGCAGCTAATGCCGTCCATAAAAAACAGCGACGCTTTTGTATGCCAGGGCTTTTTAACGGAAGGCAAAGCGGTTGAAACAAAAGACCCCGAATTTCCGGTTGAGTTTGTTTTCAACACTGTAGTCACTCCCGTAAAGACGGGCAATTTTAAAATCCAATTCGAGGCAAACGGCGTCTTTACTTCCGCGTTCGGCGGATTTTTCAGCTCGAACCAAAACTTTACGCTGACATCAAAGGAGCAGACTGTGGATGTTCTTGAGCTTCCGAAAGAAAATATGCCAAACGGTTTTTCGGGGGCAATCGGCGAATTTAAGGCGGAAGGAGCAACACTCGACGAATCATCTTTGAGCGTCGGCGAACCGTGCGTTATGGATATTTCAATTTCAGGCACAGGCAATTTCGACAGAATTTCCGCCCCGAAGCTATCGGCGTCGCAAAACTGGAAAGAATACAAGCCCAAAACTTCCTTTAAGGACGAAAGCAACGGATACGGCTTCAAGGGCGTAAAAAAATTCTCATACACTCTTGTGCCTACCGCCCCCGATTTAAAGGAAACTCCTTCCGCCGTTTTCAACTACTTCAATCCCAACTCGCAAAAATACGAAGAGCTTAAAATCGCCCCCGTTGCCGTAAGCGTTGCCCCATCGAAGAGCTACGCCAAGCGCAAAGCGGAAACGGCAAAAACAGAAAAAGACGCAATGCAAATTATCGAAGAAACTCCGTCGACATTGCAGTCTTCAAGCGGAATTTTGACTTCTCCATATTTCTGGCTTGCGCAGTGCGCCGCCCTGCTTGCAATCGGCTGGATAATTTTAAAGAAAATAAAACAAAACAAACTTGAAGACGATCCCGTATTCGCCCGCAAGACGCTCGCAAAATCGGAGCTGAAAAAAAATTTGGCGGGCGCGAAATCGGCGGCGCAAAAAAACAATCCGAAAGAATTTTTTGAATTCGGCGCGCGCGCCCTTCAAAATGCCCTATCCGCCGCAAGCGGGCTGGATGCCGGAGCTATAACTAAAACCGACGCGCTTTCAATAATGAACAACCTCGACTTTTCGTCAAAAGACAAAGATTTCGCCGCAAAGATTTTCGACGGCGCAGACGCAATCGCATTCGGCGGATACACTCCCGAAGCGGAAGAAACCAACAACCTGTATTCGGAGCTTGAAAAACTATGCCAAACGCTTTCGCAAAAATAGGCGCGGTTTTAATTGCGGCAATTCTCCCCCTGTCCATCCTTGCGCAAACTCCGCAAGAGCTTTTCGAGCTTGGAACGCGGGCGTACAGGCAGTCCGACTATAAAACAGCCGCGGCATACTTTGAGCAATCCGCCCAAAAAGGCTTTGGAGCCGCGGCATACCATAACGCCGCAAACTCATACGCCAAAATGTCGCAAAACGGATTGGCAATGTTAAACTACGAACGCGCGCGATATTTGAAGCCGCGCTCTCCCGAAACCGTCGCAAACATTTCGGCCATATCGAAACTTTCGGGAACGCCCGAAAAAAAACGCAATTTTGCGGACGTTTTCTTCGGGGAGCTTTCAAATTTTGAATGGGCTATGCTTGCCATATGCTCTTTCTGGATTGGAGTGATTATCGCATCGGCTTCCATAATGCTTAGAAAGAGCGGCAACTCGGTAAAAACAGCCATGTCGCTTTCTTCGCTCGTTTTCATTATTTCAATCGCAGGCACGATATACTGGAGCGACATGCGGAACACCGCAATTTCTGTTTCGCAAGACGGAGTTTTAAAGCTCTCCCCCGCAAAAAACGCCCCCGCAATTGCCCCATTCCCCGAAGGAAGGCGCGGGATAATCAAGCAACGGCGCGGAAACTATTTACGCCTTCAAACGCCCGATAAAAAAATCGGATGGGCCGAAGTTGAATATGCAAAGCCAGTGCGCTAAAGATTTATTTGCCATTTTCAACGCAAAAAAGGCGGACTGAATTTCAGTCCGCCAAAAAATTAATCTTTTTGAGGCGGCAAATCCGCTTCAAGATCGGGAGATTCCAAGCCGTAATACTTGCGGTAGGCAATGGCCTCCTTCAACCCCATATAGCTTTTCATCAGCTTTGAATCGGTCTGGGTTAAATCCACCATTATCAATCCGTCGATACAGTTTCCGAAACTTTTGTCAACGTTGAAGGCAAGCAACTTTCCGTTTAAGCGCAGATAGTGTTTCAGCAAAACGGGTATGCCTTTGTTGTCCATTTCGATTTCCGAAATCAAGGCCGAAATTTTTTCAACATCCTTGCCCATTCTCGAAATTGTCTCTTTTTCCAATCCGCTCAAAAGTTTGACTTTCGGCGGAGTCTTCGGCTTTACGAATTTTGAAAACTCCAAAGAAGTCTTGTTTTCGGAAAGATACTGCACCATCAAATCCTTTGAAATTGCGTTGTATTCGGTTGTGATGCTTACGGGGCCGTACAAAGTTTTATACTGCGGATTGCGCGAAATATACACGCCTATGCCCCTCCAAAGGATTGCCAATGTCGAGCTTTTTTTCTGGTATTCGCTTACGATGAAGCTACGCCCCATTTCGAGAGAATTGCCCATTTTTTCAAAAATTTCGGGCTGCATTTCAAAGAGAGTCGAGGAATACAGCCCCTGCACTCCCATGGATTTCACGATTTTATCCACATGCCCAACCCTGTAAGCCCCCGCAATGCTTTTATTTGCCTTGTCCCACAAAAATATGTGCATGTAGTACTGGTCGTACTCGTCGGTATCAATGCTTTTTCCCGTGCCTTCGCCGACTTCCCTGAAAGTTTTTTCCCTCAAGCGGCCGATTTCAAGCATAGTCCATTTCATCTGCCATGAATACGCCGCGTAAACGCCTATTCTTTCTCCGTCAACCAGTTTGCAGGATTCTGGAAGGGCGTCTATTTCCGCCTGCATTTTTTCGGAGTCCACAGGCAAAATAAGGTCTTGAAAAGAGCTTGAAGAAGGAAGTATTTTGCGGACGAGCTTCTTTATGTTCTTTCCCGAATTTTCCGCCTTGGAGGCGGAGTTTTTCTTGCACGATTTTTTTTGCGGAAGTATGTACGCGCTTAACCTCATCCACGCAATAAGCTCCTCGTCGGTTTCAAAAGTGGAAATTTGGCGAGGCGAAATGGGGGTTCCGATATGCGCCTTTATGACGGTTTTCTTGGCATGGCGCATCATTTCCCTTATTAAAAGAGCAGTGCGCAGCATTGGATGAGCCAGACCAGCAATTTGAAAAAGGTTTGAATTTCTGTTTTCAAAGAAAATCGGAACAATTGTAGCCCCCGTTTTGCGGGCTATTGAGGCAATGTTTTTGTTCCATTCCGGATCGGTGACCGTAAGGTGCTTTAAGTGCAGATGCGAGACAGTTCCCGAAGGGAATGTGGCAACGCAGCCCCCGTTTTTAAGATGGCTTATGGTTTCCCTTATCGCGCTTATGTTTTGGGACGCCGCTTCTTTGCCCCCAAAAGGATTTACCGCAATCAAGTGCTTTCTAATCCCGACAAAAAAGCTCAAAAGGCTGTTAGCAAGCAATTTCACATCGGGGCGGACGGAGCATAAAATCGCCCCCAAAACAACGCCGTCAAGACCGCCTGTCGGATGGTTCGCAACCACAATCAAAGGTCCTTCCGATGGGATTTTTTTCAGCTCCTCGGCATCCACAGAGTAGCGGACGCGCATGGTTTCCAACGCCTTCAAGAAGAAATTTCTGTCATCTTTATACGATACAACCCTTGCGTTTGCCGCATTGAAATCGCGTATGCCAAGGAAAGTTTCAATGGGATATGAAAAGGCGGAATATACCCCCCGCCAAAATTTATTTTTGATTTTTGACTTTAAATCAAGCTTATGTCCGTCGTTTTCCATAAGAAATCAAATATTCATAAGCTTGTATTCAAAAGCGTCGCGCAATGCCTCCTAGGCGGCTTCTATGACGTTGTCGGACGCGCCGACCGTCCCCCAACTCGAGTCTCCGTCCTTGAATTCCGCCTGAACCCTCACAACAGCATTTGCGCCGAGTCCGCTGTCCAAAACACGGACTTTGAAATCTATCAAGTCGATGTCCATAATCTGCGGATAATGGCGCACCAAAGCTTTTCTGAAAGCCAAGTCAAGGGCTCCGACAGGCCCGTGCGCCTCCGCAACCATATGCTCCAAAACGCCGTTAACTTCCAATTTTACAGTGGCTTCCGAACGGGTGATTTCCTTAAACTGGTCGCGCTCGACCATAACCCTGTAATTGTGGACCGCAAATGCGGGCTTTGTCTTTTTCAAAAATTTTGCAAGAAGAAGCTTGAAAGAAGCGTCCGCCGCCTCGTAGCCGTAGCCGTTAAATTCAAGCTGTTTCAGCTCGTCCAAAAAGTCCTTTATCTTGGGGTCTTTTGCGTCGATTTCCATTCCAAGCTCTTTAGCTTTCATCATAACGAGAGCCCTGCCCGACATATCGCTTACCAAAACGCGCGTTTTATTGCCGACAAGCTCGGGAGAAATATGCTCATAGCTGCGCTTTACCTTGTTTGCGGCGTCGGCATGGACGCCGCCCTTGTGCGCAAACGACGAAGCCCCAACATAAGGCTGGCGCGAGTCGCTGCGCGCGTTCGCCATTTCATCGGCAAAAAGCGACAAGTCGCGAAGTTTTGAAAGATTGGGCGCGCAATTCAAATCGCACCCCAGCTTCAACGCCAAATTGGGGATTATTGTGCATAAATTTGCGTTTCCGTTGCGCTCACCGAATCCGTTTAGCGTTCCTTGAACCATAGTAGCACCCGCCTGAACTCCCGCAAGAGAAACGGCAACTCCCACTCCGCTGTCGTTATGGCAATGCACGGCTACGGGAACGTCTTTTGAAAATTCGCAGACGTCTTTTACGATATTCTTGAATTCCTCAACCAAAGTTCCGCCGTTTGTGTCGCAAAGGCAAAGATAATCCGCTCCGCCGTCGATTGCCGCCTGCAAAGTTTTAAGGGCGTATTCGCGATTGTCTTTAAAGCCGTCAAAGAAGTGTTCGGCATCGTAAATTACCATGCGTCCGTTTTTCTTTAAGAACTCGACGCTCTCTTTAATCATTTTCAGATTTTCTTCGGCGGTGGTTTTTATGACCTGCTCGACATGCAAGAGCCACGTTTTGCCGAAAATAGTGACGCACGGAGTTTTTGCGTCGAGCAAAAGCCTAAGCTGCGCGTCGTCCTCCGCCCTGACATTCGCCCTTCTCGTCGAGCCGAACGCCGATATTATTGCATGCTTTAAGTCCAAAGACAAAACCTGCTCGAAAAAAGCCATGTCGCGCGGATTCGAACCCGGCCAGCCGCCTTCAATGAAATCCACACCGAAATCGTCCATCTTCTGCGCAAGGCGAAGCTTTGAGGCGACGGTAAGCGATATGCCTTCGCCCTGAGTCCCGTCGCGCAACGTAGTGTCGTATATAAAAACTTTCTGTTTCATTTGCGTATTCCGCGCTCCTTTATGATTTCCATTATCAAATCCGAATCCGCCCCGCATTCCATGCGCCCGATTTTTCTCTGCTTCAATTCCTCCAAAATCGGAGACTTTGCATCCTGCGAAATCGCGCTTTTTATGACGTCGGGGAATTTTGCGGGATGCGCAGTCGAAAGCACAACGTTTACGCCCCCGTCGAGATTTTCAAATCCGCACGCCGTGTGCGGGTCGATAATCTTGCCGTACTTTTCATAAACAGAGCGAATGTTCTTTTTTATGGAAGAATCGTCGCATCGAACCGAAGAAAACGCGTCGGCGTTGAAATTTTCAAAAATCCATTTGCCCGAAGACTTAAACGCCTGCATAATTTCGCGCACCTTGCAGGTGTCTTTGTTTTCGGCAAAATAAATAAACCTCTCAAAATTGGACGAAACTTGAATATCCATAGAAGGCGCATAGCTCGGCTCTACTTTGCCGACTTCATACACCCCCGTTTTGAACAGGCGGTACAATATGTCGTTTTGGTTTGTGGCGACCGTGAATCCGCGAACTTTCATGCCCATTTTGTAGGCGAGCCACCCCGCCAAAACATTGCCGAAATTGCCGGTCGGCACGACAAAGCGCGCGCTTGGAGCCTGCTCTTTCGGCAGCTTCAAATACGCGTAAACATAATAGACGCACTGCGCCAAAATTCGCGCAAGATTTATGGAATTTACCGCCGCCAAACTCCAGTTTTTCTTAAACTGCGCATCGCCGAAAAGCTCTTTTACGATAGCCTGCGCATCGTCGAAAGTTCCATCGATTGCAATCGGAAAGACATTTGAAGCCCCCGTGCAAGTCATTTGACGCTCCTGCAACGGAGAAACCCTGCCGTTGGGGTATAAAATGAAAATATTTACGTTCTTTTTGCCAAGAAGACCGTTTATCGCCGCACTGCCGGTATCGCCGCTCGTCGCGCCCAAGACGTTTATCACCCTGCCCGATTTTTCAAGCAGATATTCGTACAAATTCCCCAAAAGCTGCAGGGCAAAATCCTTGAACGCCAATGTGGGACCGTGATAAAGCTCCAAAAGATATGTTTTATCGTCCAGCTTTGAAAGCGGAGCGATTTGAGCGTCGTCGAAATTTTTGTATGAAGCATCGGCAATTTTCTCCAAATCGCCCTGCGGAATGTCGTTTGCAAAAAGCTTTAAAAATTCGAAACAAAGTTTTGAATACGGCATTCCGCGCCAAGATTCAAGCTTGCCCGAAATATCGGGCAAAAATTCCGGCACAAACATGCCGCCGTCCCCCGCCAGCCCTTCCATGACGGCTTCGGAAAAGCCAAGCGGCTCGACTCCGCCTCTGGTACTCACAAATTTCATAAAAAATTCTCCGCAATTAAAATAAAAGCAATGCCCGATTATTGCAGCAATCGGGCATTATGCCAAACAAAAAATATAATTTTGGCGCAATTTTACTTTCGCAAAACGCAAACGCCCGATTATTTGTCCAAACCAA
>JAGBWO010000197.1 GCA_017629765.1 Opitutales bacterium
ACTGCCCGACGGATACGGGCTTGAAATAACGGGAGAAATTAAAATATGAGTTTAGACAGAGGTTCAAAGCCGAAATTCGACGCGAGCGGATTCCGTTTCGGAATTGTTGCCGCGCGCTTTAACGAAGAGCTTACAAAAGCCCTGTTGGACGATGTTTTGGCTACTGTTTTTTGCGCGGGAGTCGCCGCGGAAAACATAAAGGTTGTGCGCGTTCCGGGCTCCGGCGAGTTGCCGCACATGGCGAATTTGATGGCGTCAAGCGGAGATTTTGACGCGGTTATCGCTCTTGGCGTCGTGATTGCCGGCGAAACTCCGCACCACATGATAATAGGCAATTCAACGGCCGTTGCGCTTCAGAGCGTCTCGCTTTCTTCCCAGGTTCCGATTGTAAACGGAATCGTGGTTGCGGAAACGCAAAAGCAGGCGGAAGACCGCACGATTGGCTCTATAAAAAGGGGCGTTGAATTTGCGGAAGTCGCGCTTGAAATGGCTTGGCTTACGGATTCGTTTTTGGCCGAATACGACGAGGATTGATTTATGCAGGAAGAATTCTTGGATATTGAAGAACTTAAAATGAGCGCGCGCCGCGAAAACAGGGCGGCGGCTGTCCAGTATATTTATATGTGCGACATCTCGAAAGAGCCGCACTCGCCCGAATATTTATCGGCCTTCTTTGCCGAAAAAAAGCGCGAAAGGGATTTTTACGCTTTTGCCGAAGAGCTTATCGCTGGGGTGTTCGCCAATTTGAAAGACATCGACAATGAAATCGGAAACGCCGCCGAAAACTGGTCGATTGAAAGAATTTGCAAGGTTGATTTAGCCATTATGCGCGTTGCGGCGTTCGAGCTTTTGCGCCGCGCCGACATTCCTTCGGCAGTGTCGATAAACGAGGCTGTTGACCTTTCAAAAATGTTTTCAAACGCCGATTCCAAGCGTTTTGTAAACGGCGTTTTGGACAAAATCAAAGCGAAGGCGTGCTTGAAGGACGCAACCATAAAATTTGTGAAATAGCGCGCGATGTTTTCGATTTTCAAAAAATTCAAAGACGGGCTTAAAAAAACCGCGCAGGGCGCGCTCGGCGGAATTTTGGATTTGTTCTCGAAAAAAATTTCCGAAAGCGACATAGATTTTATAGAGGAAACTTTGTACGGCGCGGATTTCGGCTGGGATACCACAAACGATATAACCGGGGCAATCCGAAAGGCTTACAAGCGCGAAAAGGAGCTGCGCGGCAAGGATGCGGCGCAAATCGGAAGCGACGTTCTTTCGAGAATTTTGGAGGGATCTGAAGGGGAGCTTAAAACCGCGCAAACCGCGCCTACTGTAATCTGCCTTGTGGGCGTTAACGGTTCCGGCAAAACCACGACTGCGGCAAAGCTTGCAAGCCTCATAAAAAAGTCGGGAAAACGGGTCGTGCTTGGCGCGTGCGACACTTTCAGGGCGGCGGCAAACGAGCAGATTAAAACTTGGGCGGAGCGCCTTGATGTCGACTTGGTTGCAAGCTCGCACGGGGCGGATTCCGCGGCGGTCGCGTGGGACGCTTTTCAGGCGGCGAAGTCAAGAGGCGCAGACTTCCTCATTTTGGATACGGCGGGCAGGCTTCACAACAAGGAAAATCTGATGAACGAGCTTTCAAAAATCCGCAGGGTTTTGGAAAAGAACGACGCTACCGCGCCTCAGAATTCAATAATCGTGGTTGACGGCAGTCTCGGCTCAAACAGCATAGAGCAGGCAAAGGCGTTCGATAAGGCGTTTAAGCTTAGCGCAATGATAATAACAAAGCTCGACGGCACTTCAAAGGGGGGTGCGCTTGCCGGAATTTACAGGCAGCTTAAACTTCCGATTTTATACGTCGGCTTGGGCGAACGGGCGGAAGACCTGCAAAAATTCGACGTCAAGGCGTATTGCAATTCAATTTTCGGCATTGAGGAAAATTAAAGCTTTTTTAACTTCGGAGCCTTTCCGAAGTTTTTTTATAAGCCTTAATATTTTGATAGCTTATCTTTCTTACGCTTAGCCGAAGAACTCTTTGGTGTCGGATTTAGAGATGTTTTGCATATTGACGTATCGGGAGCGGAGGAGGGATAGGTCGCGGTGTCCCATATTCAGCTGGAGGCGCGGGAGGTCGGAGTATCTTTTCGCAAAGTAGCTTGCGTAGGTATGTCGAAGAACGTCCTGAACCCACAA
>JAGBWO010000198.1 GCA_017629765.1 Opitutales bacterium
ATCTGGTATTCGACAGGGTCTTCAACCGTGATGATTTTAGTGTCGGGATGGTTTAAGAAATTGATTGCCGAATAGAGCGTTGTGGATTTGCCTGAACCGGTCGGCCCCGTCACCAAAAATATGCCGTCCGCCATGCTTACGACGCGCTCGAACACGGTTTGGTCGTCGGAGAAAAATCCGAGTTCCGGCAAGCCCAAACGCAAGCCTTCCTTGTCGAGAATACGCATGACTATCGACTCCCCGTAAACGGTGGGCAGGCTCGAAACGCGCAAGTCGATATCCTTCTTTTCATATGCGATTTGAATACGCCCGTCCTGAGGAATTCTCTTTTCCGCAATGGAAATGTTTGCCATCAACTTCAAGCGGGAAATGATGGAAGGCTGCAAGCGCTTCGGCGGATTTTCGACTTCAATCAAAACGCCGTCGATGCGGTAGCGGACCCTGAAACGCTTTTCAAGAGGCTCCAAGTGGATGTCGGACGCCCTGCGGCGAACCGCTTCGGTTATGAGCTTATGAACATAGCGTATAATCGGCGCCTCTTCTTCGCTTGCGCCCTCTTCGATTGCGATGCCCCCCGTTTCGGATGAGTCGCCAACGCCCTCAAACATTCCGTCGTATGTGGAGGAGCCGTAATGCTCCTCAATAGCCCTTTTGATTGCGTCGGGAGAGGCAAGGCGCATGTCAAGCGGCATTCCCACCAAGTGGCTTATGTCGTCAGAGGCGTTTACGTTAAGAGGGTCGCTTATTGCGATTTCCAGCTGCCCTTCATGCACAGATATAGGGAAAACCCCGTATTTTACGGCTTCCTCCTTTGGAAGGAGCTTCTTTACGTCGTCTTCAATGCGCAAGTCGTTCAAGTCGATTTCGGGAATTCCGAACTCTTCGCTCAATGCTTTGACGATATCTTCCAAACGTGTGTATTTTTTTTCGACAAGCAAGTCGATTATGCGGGAATCAATAACATCAACGCCAACCCCTTCTCCTTCGAGCTGAGATCGGGCATCGCTTATTACATCCGCACTAACCAAACCTTTGTAAGATAACAATTGTATAATAAAATCGTCCGCCGATGTCATATATTTGTTCTTGTGAATAGATGAAATAGAGTAAACAGATATACTATCTATTGATTCCTACGAGAAATTCAACATTTGTTTTCACTTTTTTTAATCTTTGCAGCAAAAGCTCCATGGATTCCGCGCTCGGAACGCCTTTCATCGCCCTTCGGAGCTGGTAAATCTTGCTCATTTCATCGGGGTGGTAGAGCAATTCCTCCTTTCGCGTCCCGCTTTTTTCGATGTTGAGCGCGGGGAAAATCCTCTTTTCGACCAAAGATCTGTCCAAATGCAACTCTAAATTGCCCGTACCCTTGAATTCCTCGAATATCACTTCATCCATCTTGGAACCGGTTTCAACAAGGGCAGTGCCTATGATAGTAAGCGAACCGCCGCCTTCGATATTTCTGGCGGAACCGAAAAACCTCTTCGGCTTTTGCAGCGCGCTTGCCTCCACGCCGCCCGACATTATCTTGCCGCTGTTTGGCATAAGAGCGTTGTAAGCCCTCGCAAGGCGCGTGATTGAGTCCAAAAGGATTATAACGTCCTTTCCCGCTTCCACCATTCTGCGCGCCTTGCTTATAACCATTTCGGCGGCGTGAACATGGCTGAACGCGTCCTCGTCAAAAGTAGATGCAATGATTTCCGCGTCGACACTCCTTTTGAAATCCGTCACTTCTTCGGGACGTTCGTCGACCATCAAAACAATCAAATGGGCGTCGGGAACATTCCTGCGTATGGATTTTGCCATACCCTGCATAAGCACTGTTTTGCCCGTTCTGGGGGGCGCAACAATCAAAGCTCTTTGTCCGAAGCCGATTGGCGTAAGCAAATCGACAACCCTCATCGACAAATTGTCCCAGCCGCAATTCGGCTCGGCTTCCAATATGATTCTGCGCGTGGGATAGTACGGAGTAAGTTCGTTGAAAGGAGCGAGCGCGCGGGCGGCTTCCACATCCATATCCATTACGCTTTCAACCTTTACCAAAACAGGGGCTTTTATCGGATACTCCTGCTTGGGCTCCTCCGACGGAGTTTCTTCAAGCGGATTCTCGGAGATTTCATTTTTAGGCTCTTGCGCCCGGGCGTCTTGCACAACTGCAAGCCCCCTGACCTTGCAGCCGCGCAACAGCCCGTTCTGCTCGATGACTTTTTGCGGGACAAACACGCAGTATTTTTTCAGCCTGTAGCTGTCGCAAACAAAACATATTGCGCCTCCCAGACCTCCTTCAAACACATCCAAAATGCCATCGACTAAAATTGCGCCCCGCTTTCCGCGCACATATTTCAAAAACGACGCAAACATGGCGTCAACGCCGGAAAACCTGTCAAATTCAATGCCGTTTTCGGCAAGCTTTTGCTGGAGCTCGTTTCTTGAAAGCCCGTAAAAAGACGAATAGTCAAAAATCGGAGTTTCGTCGGTTATGCTTTTTTCGACAAAATTTTTCAACGCCTCCGAACTGCCTATTTCCGCAAAGTCCGAATAAGCTTCGGGATTAAAAACCTCCTGAATGTCGCGGTCGCCGAATTTCATCGGCTTTCGGCTGTTTTTCTGCTGATTGCGCTGATTTTGAGAATTGCGC
>JAGBWO010000199.1 GCA_017629765.1 Opitutales bacterium
CCCTTCCGCGCATAACTACGGGCTTTCCCCTTAAAAACAAGGGGCAATCGGAGCCAATGACCGCCGAAAGCCTTTCAAGCTCTCCATTAGAGAGCGGATAGCCGCAAATTTGATTTAACGCCAAAAGAGCAGTTGCCGCGTTTGACGACCCCCCTCCAAGCCCCGCCCCGTGCGGAACTTTTTTGACCAGTTTGAATTTGAAAAAACGGTTCATCATCGTCGCCCGCCTGAAAACCGCAGCAGCCTTCATTACCAAATTAGACCCGTCGCAAGGCACGCCTTCCAAATTGCATTCGATTGAATCCTCGCCCGCCTCTTCGATAAAAAGCTCGTCGCCAAAGCGCGTCGGGGCCACAAGGCTTACAAGGTTGTGAAAGCCGTCGGGGCGGACTCCGGTAATCGCAAGCATGTAATTTACCTTGCACGGGCTGAAAAATGATGTCTGGTATGTCATTTGGTTTGAAAAATAAAAACATTTGTGCCAAATTTTAAGCAATATGTCAAAACAATGTAAATTAATTCTCGCCCTCGACCTTCCCGACAAGGAAAGCGCGCTCGATATGCTAAAAAAACTGCAAGGCTCGCTCGAATGGGTTAAAATCGGGCTTCAAATGTATTTGAAATACGGCGCGGACTTCGTGCGCCAAGTCGGCGAAATGGGCTTTAAGGTCTTTTTGGATTTAAAACTGTACGACATCCCGAACACTGTGGCTTCCGCGGTAAAAAGCCTTGAAGGGCTTCCCGTTTCAATGCTCACAATCCATACAAGCGGAGGGGCTGAAATGATGAAGGCGGCTTTGAGCGCGGCAAAAGAAACAAACAAGGAAATGCAAATTTTGGGAGTTACGGTTCTGACTTCCTTTGACGAAGACGGAATGCGCGCAACGGGTTTTGACAGAACGCCTTCCGAACAAGTTTTAAAACTCGCAAGGCTCGCCGAAGAATCGGGGCTTACGGGGCTTGTATGCTCTCCGCTTGAAATCGAGCTTCTGCGCAAAAATTTAAAAGGCGCAATGGATTTAATAACGCCCGGCATAAGACCCGCGGGCAGCGATGCAAACGAGCAAAAGCGCATTATGACGCCCGCGCTTGCCGCAAGCGCAGGCTCAAGCTACATCGTCGTTGGAAGACCCATATTAAAGGCCGAAAACCCCGCCGAAGCCGCAAACGCAATCATAAAAGAGCTAAAAGATGCAAAATAATTCCGCAATATTGCTCGCCGCAGGCGGAGGCTCGCGAATGAGGGGCTCCGTAAAAGACAAAACTCTTGCGCCCCTTTTGGGCAAGCCCGTATTGTACCACAGCGCAGAGGCTTTTATCGAAAGCGGAGTTGTAAGCGAGCTGGTTTTTGTATGCAGGGACGACGAGCAAATCGCGCAAATAAAAACCTCTCTTGCGCCTATCTTAAAAAAAATCTCCCACGCTTTTGCATACGGCGGCGCGGAAAGGCAGGACAGCGTTTTAAACGGGCTTATGAAAACATCCGAAACATCGGAAAACGTTTTCATACACGATTCCGCGCGACCCTTGGTCGGCTCGGATAATATAAAAAAGCTAAGCGAAGCCCTGCAGGAGGACTCTTGCGCAGTCTTGGCGGCAAAAGTAGTCGATACAATAAAAAAGCTCGATAAAGACCCTAACGATTTGCGAAACAGGGAGCTTGTCGACCTCGAACGCCCCCTCCTTTGGGCGATGCAGACACCGCAGGCGTTCAAAAGAAGCATAATTTTGGACTGCTACCAAAAAGTGAACTCGTCGGGCGCAAAAATAACAGACGACGTTGCCGCAGCCGTAAAGCTCGGCCACAAAATAACGATTGTCGAAAACATTTATCCAAACCCCAAAATCACAGTGCCGGAAGACTTGGCAATGGTTGAATTTTTAAAATCAAAAGGAAACATATGAGCAAATTCAGAGTTGGCTACGGCTACGACGTGCATCAGCTTGTCGAAGGCAGAAAATGCGTAATCGGCGGGGTTGAAATCCCCAACAAAGTGGGCCCTTGGGGCATTCCGACGCGG
>JAGBWO010000200.1 GCA_017629765.1 Opitutales bacterium
TCCGGAATGCCCTGCTGTGATATTCGCAAATCAAGGCGAGATTTTCCAGAAGGTCATTTCAAACGCGAAGGAAATCGGAGCCCGCAAAGGCCCCGTAATTCTCATAACCGACTCTCCGGACGAAATCGAAGACGGCTTGGCTGACGATATTATCGCAATCCCGAAAGCGCACGACGCTGTAAGGACGATTATCGACACAATACCCATTCAGCTTCTCGCTTATTACATTGCGGTTGAGCGCGGTTGCGATGTTGACAAGCCCCGCAACCTTGCAAAGAGCGTCACAGTTGAATAAACGCAAAAAAACCGAAGGATTTTTCCTTCGGTTTTTTGTTTGCGGCAATTTTTAATTTGCCACGAAATTTCTGATATGCACGGCGTTGCCCTTGCTCCTTTGGTTCTTGTCTTCCGATACTTTCAAAACGAGCTTGTGGTTTTTGTCGGGCAGCTCTTTTTCGAGCATAAATACCCACGGAATGTATAGGTGGGGGCTCCATGCCGTGCAAGTGTCGAGTTTTTTGAAGTCGCCGCCATCGATTGAGTATTCGAGCATTCCCGCATCGGGGCCTGTCGCGCAGAATATGCCTATTGCAGTGCCTTTGAATTTTAGTTCCAGCTCCGCGCCGGGTTGGCTTGCTGAAAGCATCGGCACGTTTACAAATCCCTTGCGGGTTCCCGCCTTGATGTCGGGCTGCCAGTTTTCGGAAATCTCAAAGCCCTTTTTGATTTTTGCCGTTTTAATGTCTAAAAATCTGCCTTTTGCGTA
The DNA here is from genome assembly GCA_017629765.1 of Opitutales bacterium. Taxonomy (GTDB): domain Bacteria; phylum Verrucomicrobiota; class Verrucomicrobiia; order Opitutales; family Intestinicryptomonadaceae; genus Intestinicryptomonas. Next base: position 767 of record JAGBWO010000200.1, read on the forward strand.
TGAGAATTTGTCGATTTTGTTTTTCGGCAATTTGTGGGGTTTTATGTTCTTAGAGCCTTTTTGAAGTTTGTCGAAAAGTTGAAAAATCGCTTTTTCGTAATATTTATGCCCTAATTGGGCGGGGTGTGTGCCTCCGAATTCATGCCAATTCAGGAGGTTTTGTTTCATCGCGTCGCAAATTGCGCCTATGAAATTTATCGACGGAATATTGTAGCGTTTGCAGACTTCTTCCTGATTTTTATATACTTCCGGTTCAATGCCGAGCATTGCCTCGTCGCGCGTTGGCTCATAGATGAAGTGAAGATACACGATGTCCATATTGGGGTTTGCTTTAAGCGCGCGCGCGATTACTCCCTCGACGCCCTTTATTTGTTCGTCTTTTGAAAAGCCGTTTGTGTGGTCGTTTACAGAGGCTTCAAAGAAGAGCAGGTCTGGTTTTGCGATTTTTAGAACGTCGTTTTCAAGCCGGAAGGCGTGCGGCGTCGAGCCGGTGGAGGCAATGCCGGCATCTATGAACGTGAAATCTGTGTCGGGATAGCGTCTTTTCAGCTCTTCCTGCACGAAATTGCGCCAGCCGAACATTTCAGTTATTGAGCCGCCCAAAAATGCGACCACGGCTTTTCCGCTTTCAAATTTCAGCCTTGAATTGTCGAGCGTTCCGCGCAAATTCAAATACTTTGAAAAGTCGAAACCAACAAGAGGCTTCTCCTTGAAATCAGACAAACTTTGCGAATATTTTTCCCGATTGTAGTTCGGCTCGTTTTCGGTTATGAAGTCAACGATAGGCGAGGGGTCTTTCAAAGAGTGCGGATGGTGGTTTACGCCTTTTTTTATTATGGAATGGAATTTGCCGCCGAGTTTTTTGTATTCCCTTTCAATTTCCGCCCAATTTTCTTCAAGCGGCACAACCGTGTCGGCGTCTCCGCACACGCTTAAAATCGGGATTTTATTCTTGGCAAGAGCCGCAAGGCTTTTGGAGGGAAGATAGGGCGAGATTATTTTCTCAAAGTTTTCTTCCGTGGCGTTCCATTTCTTTAAAATATCCTTTGTCAGATTGGCGTCAGAGGACTTCGCAAGCGAAAGCGGATTGCAAACCGGGGCGTCCAAATAAATCGAGGCGACGCATTCCGGATAGGCTGTTGCAAAACGCAAAGCGTAAAATCCGCCCCTGCTGAAGCCTTCAAGATTTGCTTTTGGGGAAAAGCCGTAAACTTGCGTCATGTAATCAATGAACATTTTGCCGAATTCCACCGATTCGGGTGTTCCCCATTCGTTTGTCAGGTCAAGATATACGACATGGTAGCCCAAATTGAGCAAAGCCAAGTCCGCCTGCGGCTCATGCCCGAAAAACGCGGGGCGCAAAATCCACGGTTTTGACGCCGCCGCGAGCTTCGGCTCGACAATCGCCATGTTTTTGGAAATTTTGCCGTCGGAAAATATGCCGTTATGGCGCAAAAATCCGTTCCAAAGCTCCGCCTGCCCCATAAATGCGCGCTTTGCGGGAGGCAGGGGGGATTTTTTCAAAATTTTCCTTGCGGCGATTTCGGCAAGCAATTCTGCTCCTGCGTTATTCGGGTGCACTCCTTCCGCGTAAATTTCAAGACGCGCGAAAGTGGGATTGTAAAAATCTATTATTTCTAAATTTTTTTCTTTTGCTATTTTATTTACGGTCGGAATCACTTTAAAAAATACGGCAGGGTCGTTAATTCCCCAGCACATTTTTGTTACGCAAACGGGATAGGATAGGTAGATTTTGGGTTTTGCGGGCAGCGCCTGCAAGGTGTCGACCATGGCTTTCATATCGCTTTCGAATTCGGCGAAGTGGACTAAGTTTTGCGGCTTTGTGTCGTTTGTTCCGAGTTTTATTATTACGATATTTGGGTTGAAGTCTTGCGCTCTTTTCCATGCCCCGTCTTTGATGTAAGGGGAATCTCCCCTGCTTAGCATAGTTCTTCCGCTGACTCCGAAATTGCGGACTTCATAGGCGTCCCCAAGCTTTTGTTGGAGTTTTGACGGATAAAAATTTTCGCGCCCCTTTACGCCCGCGCCGGCAGTAATACTGTCGCCAATGCAAGCCACCCTTATTTTTTCTGCCGCCTCTGCCGAGAAGAAAGCGACAAATATTGTTGAAAATATAAAACAGTGTTTTAGAAATCTTTTCATATTTTGAAATCTAATTATTATCGCGTCGCCGTAAAGAAAATTTTTAGGATTTCAAAAA
>JAGBWO010000201.1 GCA_017629765.1 Opitutales bacterium
CGGGAGCTGCGGTATGGGCGGCATTGGAGCTTGCAAAAAAGCCCGAAAACGCGGGAAAGAAAATTATCGCAATAATCCCCGACACGGGTACGCGCTATCTCTCAACTTGGCTCTATAGTGATTAAAACATAGGGACGTAAGCGAAATAAAAGAGTTTAAACTTTGCATAACTGCGCAATCAAAAATGGGTACTCAGTCGAGTACCCATTTTTATGAAGAATTTTTAGCTAAGAGCACAAAAAAAGGAAAAGCATTAAGCCTTTCCTTTTTTTACGCAAACTTTGCAAGTTTTACTTGCGCCTGCGCCGTTTTAAAAGGCATGTTTTTGCAACAATTTTTCGCAATCGAAGACAGCAGAGCCGCGTATTCGGCTCTAACGATTTCAACAATATTTCCCTTTGCCGCGGGAACCAAGTAAAGCCCGTATGCCCCTCCAAACTCGCTGTCGACAACCTCGGCATTGAATCTTTTGCCCAAGGCGATTTTTATGCTTGCGCGAAATTGCCCGCCCAAAATGCCGGCCGCATAAAAATAAGACGCCTTCTTTTTTCAAAGCCGAATTTTAAAAGCAAATCGCCGGCAAAACTCTTGCCGGCAAAAATTTCTTCTGCGACATAGTCCATAAGCTATATGCAGTAGTCCGCAGCATTGTCTTGGCGGTTTAAAATATCCTGCAAGGTAATCGATTCAAACTCGCGGCGGATTTTCCCATTGACCTGGCTCCAAATTTCGCGCGCGGCGCAATCTTCGCTTTTTTTACATTTTTTCGGGCATCCCACGCAGTCCACAATAGAAAGCGGACCTTCCATTGTCTCGATAATTTCCAGCAAAGTGATATGCTTGGGCATCCTTTTTATTTTGTATCCGCCCTTTGCTCCGCGCACGGAAGAAATCATGCCCGCCTTGCGAAGCTCTATGATAAGGCGGCTTACATACTTTTTTGAAAGCCCCTGCGACTTGCATATATCGCTTATCATCCGCGGAGTCTCGCCGTCGTTACGAGCCAAATCAAGCATTATCCTCAGTCCGTACCTGCCCTTTGTGGAAATTTTCATATCTAAAAACTACATTTTCAGTAATAATTGTCGAGCAAGAAAATGCCAAGAAAAATTACTTGAATTTTTTTAAAGTACTGCTGCTTTTGTTTTATTTCCGCTTTATAGACCACTCAAATGATAGCAGTTTTGCTTCAAATAAAAAAAACGCAAAAAAAATATTTATATGGAAACACAGGAAATCCGGCGGATTAAAAAAAGTTCTTAGCCGCGATTTGCCTCACAAGGCCAGAACCAAAGCTCCGCCCAAAATCAAGGCTCCGCCCGCAATGGTTTTTACGCTGAGCGGCTCGCCCAAAAACACAAACGCCAAAATTATCGTAAACGCCACGCTTATTTTTTCAAGAGGCGCAACCTTTGAAGCATCCCCTATTTGCAGAGCCTTGAAATAAAAAAGCCATGAAATGCCCGTTGCCATTCCCGAAAGCACCAAAAAAAGCAAAGTGTGCCTTGAAATTTCCCTTATTTCACGAAGAGGAACCGTCGCAAAAACTATCCCCCACGCAATAAACAAAATGACGACCGTTCTAATGGCAGTCGCCAAATTAGAATTAACTCCGCTTACGCCGATTTTTGCGAAAATCGCCGTAAGCGCAGCAAAGAAAGCCGATAACAATGCATATACCTGCCACATGAAAACATTATCCCAAAGACATCATAAATTTGTCAATATCAATGAATTTTCTTTAATCGCGATTTTTTATTTCCGAAATAAAAACTAAATCCCTTTAAGTATTATGGAAAAAGACAAACTAACAAATAATTTCGGACGCCCGATTTTCGACAACCAAAATTCAAGAACCGCAGGCCCGCGCGGGCCGATGCTTATGGAGGACGTTTGGTTTCAGGAAAAAATGGCGAATTTCAACCGCGAAGTCATCCCTGAAAGAAGAATGCACGCGAAAGGCTCCGGGGCATTCGGAACATTCACCGTGACAAACGACATCACAAAATACACATGCGCAAAAATATTCTCTGAAATCGGCAAAAAGACCGATGTTTTTGTGCGCTTTTCAACAGTCGCGGGAGAGCGCGGAGCCGCGGACGCCGAACGCGACATCAGGGGATTTGCCGTAAAATTCTACACGGAGGAAGGCAACTGGGATCTGGTAGGCAACAATACTCCCGTATTTTTCCTGCGCGACGGGCACCACTTTTCGGATTTAAACCACGCCATTAAAAGAGACCCAAAAACAAACCTGCGCTCGGCAAAAAACAACTGGGACTTTTGGACAAGCCTGCCGGAAGCCCTGCACCAAATAACAATAACAATGGGCGACGACGGCATTCCCGCTTCATACCGCAATATGCACGGTTTCGGAAGCCATACATTCAGCATGTATGACAAAGATTTAAATTTGGTCTGGGTAAAATTCCACTGGGTGTGCCAGCAGCCTATAAAATTCCTGACCGACGAAGAAGCCGAAAAGCTTATCGGAAAAGACCGCGACAGCCACCAGCGCGACCTCTTTGAACATATAGAAAAAGGGGACTTCCCCAAATGGAAACTCTGCATTCAAGTCATGACAAAAGAGGAGGCAAAAAAAATGCCGTACAATCCGTTTGACCTCACAAAGGAATGGTACACAGACCAGTTTCCGCTAATAGAAGTCGGGATAATGGAGCTTAATAAAAATCCCGAAAACTACTTTGCCGACGTCGAACAAGCCGCGTTTAACCCTGCAAATGTGGTGCACGGAATCGGATTTTCTCCGGACAAAATGCTGCAAGCCCGACTATTCGCATACGGAGACGCCCAACGATACCGGCTCGGAGTAAACCACTACCAAATTCCCGTAAACGCTCCCCGCTGTCCCTTCACGGGCTATTCAAGAGACGGGCAAATGCGCGTTGACGGAAACCACGGCGGCAAAACAAGCTATGAACCCAATTCATACGGCGCATGGCAGGAACAGCCTGAATACCGCATACCCAAAACCGAAATTGCGGGCGATGGCGACAATTACAACTTCCGAGAAGACGACGATGATTATTACTCCCAGCCGCGAAAAAGATTTCAGGCGATGACTGCCGAGCAAAAATCGCGTCTCTTTGCAAACACGGCGCGCGCAATGGGAGACTCCCCCGAATTTGTAAAAAGACGCCACATTGATAACTGCTCGAAAGCTGATTTAGAATACGGCAAGGGCGTCGCCAAAGCAATGGGCTTGGATTGAAAATTTCGATTATACACCTTGCAAGATTTGCAGGATAAACAAGGCGGGCAATGCCCGTCTTTGTTTTTCATTAATTTCCGCCGGGCTTGCGCAAAGATAGAGAGTACGAATAGTATAAAACAAGTTTTTATTTTTTGCAGTTTTTGTCCGTAAAAGGCGAAAACCATCCGCAACCCTTTATTTATCAACAAAAAAGCCCCTAAATGCTTAGATTTAGGAGCTTTTCAAGCACATTCCCCGATAGGGATTCGAACCCCAACCAAAGGAACCAAAATCCTTTGTGCTACCATTACACCATCAGGGAGTGATTTTTTAAAGCATTTGAAAGTACCAAAAAACCGCTTTGCGTCAAACGTTTTTTTCAAAAAATGAAAAATATTTAACGCTAAAAGGAAAAGCTCAAACTATCTCGTAACAAGCAAAGTTGCGGGCTTTGCCGCTGTAAACTTCACGCTTTCCGCAAATGGAACCACAATGTTTTCGGAAAATTTTACGATTTCGCCTTCGTCGTCAGACAATTCGCCTTCCGCAACGCTCACAATTCTCATTGCCTCGCCCGATTTGATTTCATAGGCTTCGCCCGCATTCAAGCGAACAACGTCTATTCTGAACTCCTTGCACTCGCACATATTGCCGCTGCCTTCAACGTGGATTGGAGACGGCTCGAAGTCGGAAAAATCAATGCTTGCAATGGACTCTTCAACATGGAGCTTGCGGGGCTTGCCGTCCAACCCCACCCTTCCCCAGTCATAAACCCTGTAAGTGGTGTCCGAATTTTGCTGGATTTCCAAAATCAAGTTGCCGCCGTCGATTGCATGAATTCTTCCGCTTTGGACAAATATGGAATCGCCTTTTTTAACGGGAAAACGGTGCACGAGTTTTTCAGCGGAATTGTCGGCAAGGCTTGTCACGAAATCCGCCTTAGTCGCGCCCTTTTTAAGTCCGGCAATCAATCCCGCGCCTTCCTTGCAGTCGGCAACGTACCAGTTTTCGGTCTTCGGCTCTCCGCCAAGCGACGCCGCAACAGATGCAGGCGGATGGACTTGCAAGCTTAGCCTTTCCTGGCAATCGAGCCACTTCACGAGTATCGGGAATTTTTTGGAAGGCTCCCAGCCCTTTCCCATAATGTATTCCGCATCTGATTCTATGGCTTGGCGGATAGTCTTTCCGTCAAACTTTCCGCCGACAATCAGGTTTTCCGCCTCGGGCCTGTCGCAGATTTCCCAAGCTTCTCCGATTACCTTGTTTTCGGGAATTTCCCTGCCAAGCTTTTTTTCAAAGTCCCTGCCGCCCCAGACGCGCTCCATATAGATAGGTTTAAATCTTAAAAATTTCATAAAAATCAGACTGCCACTCTTTGGGCTTTTCGTAAAGAAAAAATTATTTGCTTGCCCCGCTCCGCAAAAAAAAACACTTTTTTTGTCTTATGAATTATTCCGACTTTTCACGCTTCTTGGACGACCCCGCGCAAATTTCATTTATTTTGATTTGCGGAGTTGTAGTCGGGATGTCGAAAACCGGCATACAGGGAATTATGACGCTTGTAATTCCCGTAATGGCTCTGGTTTTCGGAAGCAAGGAATCCACGGGAGTGGTTTTGCCGATGCTATGCTTTGCGGATTTGCTTGCCGTTCTTTACTACCGCCGCCAAGCCGAGTGGAAATACATTTTAAAGCTTCTGCCGACCGCAATCGCGGGATTTTTCCTCGCGATATGGATTGACGGCATGATCGACAAAACAATGTTCGGCAAACTTATGGCCCTCTGCATCTTTGCGGGATTTTTGGTGATGTTCATCACAAGAAAAAACACGCAAGAGGAAAACCAAAAGATGTTTTCAAAATGGTGGTGCGCGGCGATTTTCGGAGTCTTGGGCGGGTTTACGACAATGATAGGAAACGCGGCGGGCCCGATTATGGCGGTTTACCTGCTTTCAATGAAGCTTCCGAAATACGCCTTTGTCGGGACAAGCGCGTGGTTTTTCCTGATAGTGAACTACCTTAAAATTCCGCTTCAAATTTTTGCGTGGAACAACATAACGCCCCAAACTTTGACGCTAAACATAATCGCAATTCCAAGCATATTTTTGGGCGCGTATTTGGGCGTATTGTTCGTAAAACATCTTCCCGAAAAAAGTTACCGCGGCTTCATAATATTTATGACGCTTGTTTCAACC
>JAGBWO010000202.1 GCA_017629765.1 Opitutales bacterium
ATCAAAATGGAGCCGCCTATGATTGACCATAGGTTGTTCCCTCCCGCGAAAACCCCCGGGAAGAAGTAATTCAATGCATCCATCGTGATTACCGCGTAGCCTACATTGCCGAAAATTTGGCAGAGCCAGTATCCCCAGGCAATGGTAAACCCCGCGTAATTTCCGAATCCTTCGCGGCTGTACATGTAGATGCCCGCAGTCAAATCGGGCCTTGCAGTCGATAGAATTCGGAATGTGTTGGCTATGAAGAATATGCCAAAACCGGTAATAATCCAGGCGATTATCACCGCGCCCGCCCCCGCGCCCGCCGCCATATTTTGGGGCAGGCTGAAAATGCCGCCGCCTATCATCGAGCTTAATACAATCGCGGCAAGCCCCAATGTTCCGAGCTTCCTGACCGTACCGCTTCCCGACGGCGCGGCAGGGGCTGAATTTGCCCCTGTCTGACACGGTTTCATATGTTTCCTTCTATTTGATTTTTACGGGATCGGCGAATTCAAAATTCAAGAATCCGAGCGCGGTGAGGCAGTAGCCGAAGGTTTGTTTGATGTTGATGAAGTTGTTGAATATTTGGAAGTCGCTGTGCTTTTCAACGCCCCTTATTTCGAGTTCGTGTTTTAGCGACTTGTTGAGCCACATTTCGCAGTGCGCCCTTGCGATATCGGCGTCGATGTATGTATCAAAATATTCGACGTATTCCGCCGCCCATCCGCCGATAAGCTCGCCTTTTTTGTCTTTGCCCCAGCATACGCCGACTCCTGTTGCGATTGCCTTGTGTTCCGAGCTTCTTGCCCCGTTTCCGGCAATGATGGTTTCAAGCACGGCTCCGTGTTTGAAATATTTCGCGACTTTGTCGACGGGGTAGATTTTTCCGAACAGCTCTTTGGGCAAAACCGATGTGTACGGAACAACATTGAAGTTTTCGATTTTAGCTTGGAGCAGGGCGGAGTCGTAGCAGAATGTTTCAAAGGGCTGCGGCGGGATGCCGTCTTCGGATTCTCCCGCTCCGCCTGTGTGAAACGCCAATGTTGGGTATCTTGTTCCCAGTACCATAATTTTTCCTTTCGTTTTGATTTTATCCGCGTGCGGATTCAACTTAAATCCGCATTTGCTGCGCGGGTATTTCTTGCGTATAGGAATATCGACTTGGCGCGGGCTTTTGTTAGAATATTTTTTCAAATATTTAGACGCCGGTTTTTTACCGGAAAAAACTTAATATTTTAAAAAAGAGCCGTATCGGAAAGATTTGATTTTTTATCGCATAAAATAAAAAAACCGACTTCGTTGAAGCCGGAATGGAAAATGATATTTCAAAAATCCATTTATTTCGATTTTTTTGAATCCGGATTTTGTGCGGAAGTGGCATTGGCTATAAGGTATGCGATATACGCGCTTATGTTTCCGGCAAAAAGTTTATTCGCTTCGTTTTGGGCTTGCGTCTTTATGTACTTGGAAAGAGTTATGTGCAATCTTACATAGGCATTGCATTGGGTCGTTTTTTCTTTCATGGCAATTTATTAAATATGCCCATATTTAATGTGCAAGAAGTTTTAGAATTGAAATAAACCCATTTAGTGGCTTAATAATGGGTTTATTATGAGTAAGCCAAATAAAAGAAAACGCGGGCGCCCGTTGGCGGAAATAAAGAGAATTCCAATAAAGCTTTCCATATTGCCCGATGTCAGGCAAATGGGAGGGCAAATTGCTTTGGCTAAAAACAAATCTTTGTCGCGTTTTGTGGAGGACTTGATAAGAAAAGAGTTTAACGGCTGATATGCTTTGCCGCTTAATGTCTTATCAAATGAATTTTCTTGGCATTGACATAAAAAAACCTAACATGCGATAAAAACTCGCATGTTAAAGCTTTTCTTTTGAAATTTAAATATTACTGGCGTTCTTCGTAGTTTGGCTTTACTTGCGCCTTTATTTCTTCAATTTGTTTCGGAGAAAGAGCTTTTTCGTCGTAGTCGCTTTGGAGCCCAAGCCAAAATTGCACAGGCAAACCGAAGTACAAGGAAAGCCTCAGGGCGTATTCCGCGCTGATTCTGATTCGCCCTCCGAGCATTGCGCTAAAACATACCAAAGGAATGCCCAATCCTTCTGCAACTTCCTTTTGGGTGATGTTTCTTGGTTTTATGAATCGGGAAATAATAATGTCTCCCGGCAACGGAATGCGGTTCTCGTCAACGGGTTTTTTTGACGGGCGTCCTCTTCTCGGTTTTGATATTGTGTTGTTCATGCTTTGCTTCCTCCTTTTTTTAATCTGTGAAATACAGGCGTTTAATATAAAAAATAATGTTTTATATAAATGCTCTCATTTTAGGAAAATACATATATAATTTTTATGGGCAAGAAAAATCGTGTTTTTATTGTTTATGCGTATTTAAAAAAGTTTTTATTTGCTTGCAAAAATGGCGGCGGAGTTTGAATTTAATATTATGCACAAAAAATTTTTCGCATTGTTTTTGGCGTTTTTTATGTTCTGTTTTTCTTTCGGCAACCCGACTCCCGTTGAGAAGCTGTGCAACGTAAAAATAAAAAGCGTTGAAGTCGCGCCAAGCCGGGATTGCGCAAGCATAAAAGTCGCGCTTAAAAATTTTTCCGGCGAAAGCCGCATCGTGGATTTGTCCTACATCGTTTTTGAAATTTCTCCGTCGCAAAAAACGCTTGCCGAGTCGTTGAAAGCGCTTAGGGTCGAGCTTGGGGCGGGGGAGGAGAAATCTGTGGATATTGCCACGCAAAAGATGCGGGAGCCTTTTAGCCCGCAGGGCGTTTTCAGGGTGGACGTGATTTTGACTTACAAGCCCGAAGTTTTTATAGGCTTTTTCAATAACGACAAAATCATAGACGAAAAGAGAGTTGTTTTTTCTTTGCAAGGCGGTGAAGAGAAGAAGAAATGATTTATTTTTGAATTGTTTTTATTTCAAAAAAATATGATTATGCGCCTTATGAAAATTTTTAGTTTTATCGGCATTTGTTTATTTCTTTGCGCCTGCACGGGCGGCATTCCGGAATATAAGCCCGTGGTGCAGGCTGCGGGCAAGACTGAATTTGCGCATTCTTATGCCGGATTCAATGCGGGTAAAGACAAATTAAAGGACGCTCTTTTAAAGGCTCTTTCGCAGCGGGGATGGCTTGTAGAGGGCAACGCCCAAGGCGGAGTTTCGGCAAAGCGCGTGCATTCCGACAGGACCGCAAAGGCGTTTATTCTCATAAAAGACGGCGAGTTTGTAATAGACACTGCGGGGTCGACGATAGAAAACAAAACTCCGTATATTCCCGAAACTGATTTAAACTACCTTCTTGCATCTGTTAAGGAAAATTTAAAGTAGAAAACAAAAAAACTTCGCGTTTTGCGAAGTTTTTTTTGCGGCTATAAAAGCCCGAGAGTCATTTTTCCCTCTTCCGAAATCATGTCTTGGTGCCACGGAGGGTCCCATACAATGTTTACGACGGCATCGTCAATTCCGGGAATCGCCTTCAAGCGCATTTTTAGGTCGTCGGCGATTACGGGGCCCATTGCGCAGCCGGGAGCAGTCAGCGTCATATCGGCTTCAACGGCGTATTTGCCGTCGGGCGAATGTATCAGGTCCATTTTATAGACAAGACCCAAGTCCACGATGTTTAGCGGAATTTCGGGGTCGTAAACTGTTCTTGCGGCATCCCAAAGCTCGCTTTCTTCGGGGGGGGCGAAATTTTCCCTGTCCGCTTTTTCATCCGAAGACGGCGCATTTGCGCTTTCTTTGATTTGCTCTTTTTCTTCGGCGTTTTGCGCGTTTTCGGAAGCTTCGCCTATTGCGTCGGCGTCTTTTCCGGAAATACGCGCCATCCCGAACGAGCCTGAAACCGTGAAATTGCCGCCGAGCCTGTGGGTGATTGCAACCAAAGTCCCCTTTGCGAGG
>JAGBWO010000203.1 GCA_017629765.1 Opitutales bacterium
ATTGCCCGGAAATCCCATATCCCCATCGGGGCTTCTTAATGTAAATTTTACGCCCGCAAAATCTCTGCCTTCGATTTCTTCGGCTTTCCAAACTTTTCTGTAAAAGCCCTGAGAGCCTCCGTGCAGGGAATTTTTGCCTTCATTTGCGTCAACAGTATAAACTTCATCCCCTATTTTGAACTGTGATTTTGCCAAACGGTTGCCGTACCTTCCGACAATCGGTCCCAAAAAGTTCTTGTTCTTTTCGTAAGAGGAAATGTCGGGGAGATTTAAGACGACGTTTTCAAAATTTCCGTCGCTGTCGGGAACGACTACATCCGTCACAGTTGCGCCGTAAGTGATTGCGCTAACCTCCATGCCGTTTGAATTTTTGATTGTGTAGCGTTCGATTTTCTCGCCCGACGAAGTTGTTCCGTAAGGTTCTACTTTAACGCTCTGCGCAAACAAAACCGCGCAACCAAAGACCGCCAGAATTGAAACAATTTGTTTTTTCATCGCCATATAAGTTTATTTCCTAATAAAATTTATCTTAAAGGAAACGCGCGCTTTTTGTAAATATTAATTTTTTCAATTCCGCGGCACGAATAAAAAATGCAAAGAAAGATTTATTTCGGAGTCGAATCTTTGTTGAACAAAAGCTTTGAGGTGTCATATCCGCGCGTTTTGGCAAGTTCGATTATTTTATTCAATGTTTCGCCGTCCATTTGCGGGGTTCTGGACAGTATCCACAAGTACTTTTTGCCGTTTCCGCCCACCAATGCCCACTGGTAGTCTTCATCCAATTCCAAAATGAAATAATTGGCGTAAAACGGCCTGAAAAAGCTAATTCTAAGCTTTGAAAAATCTTTTGGGTCCGGAGCATAGCCTCTGGCGGAAGCCGAAACCTTGCGCCCGTTTTGGTCGGTTGCCGAATTTGTTATAGAAACGGTGCCGTCGGGATTTAATTTGTAAAACGCCTGCGAATTGTATTTGCCCTTTTGAAAGGACGTGTCGAAACGGGCGATTTCATGCCATGTGCCCATATATTTTTTTATGTCGACGTTTCGGGCTGTTTTTACATCGGGAAAAACGCTTTTGCATGCGAACATAAAAACCGCAACGCACGCTAAAATTATTATGATTTTTAAAACAATGTCCATTTTCACAATTATTTATTCGGCATTTTTATTGACGCATAAAAAAATAATGTGCTAAAAATAAATTATGAGTAATTTTGAAAAACGCCTGCTTGGCAAATTGCCCGAATATTACGACGCAGGACTTATCGACGCTTTTTCCGAACAGCGCTTGCGGAGTTATTTAAGCGCAAAAGCCGAGTTGTCGCGGCAAAGATTCACCGTTTTGCCTCTTTACATCCTTGCGGCGGCAATTGCAATTTCGGGGGTGTTTTTATATTTTCGCCACAACTGGGAGAATTTCCAAGACGCATCAAAGATTGCCATTGGCTTTATCCCCGCCGCAGTTTCCGCAATTTTCGGAATTTTGTATTTCGTAAAATTTTTCAAAAACGCGGTTTTCGCCGATATTGCCGCAATTTTAAACATACTGGGGGTGTTTTCGGCTGTTTTCATAACAAACGGCGCGTTTAATATTTACGGGGACGGGCAACATGCGTGGGCAACCGTAATTTTGACCGCCATGCCTATGCCGTTTATTTTCAATTCTTCGCTTTCGGCATTGCTTTTAATTATATTAACGCTCCTAAACGGACATTCCGAAAGCGGCTCAATTCAAAATCTGCTTTATTTTTTCAATTTAATATTGGCATTTTTTATTTATAAAAAATCCGATGCGAACAAAAATCGGGCAAGCTTTGTTTCGTATGCCGCCCTATGCATCTTGCTGCCTTTTGTGGTTGCCGCGCCGGAAAAATTTGCGGGGAATTCCGCGATAGAAATCTTTTTTGCAATGGGAGCCGCAATTCCGTTTTTAAAATTTGCCAAACAAAAAGAACTTAGAGACGCCGTTGCGGTATGCTTTTCCTGGTTTTGGATTATTGCATTTATATTCGCCTTTGCCCTGTCTGCGGATTCGGGCAATTTTAAGGCAGGTTCTGCGCTGTCAATCAGGGCTTTTTTTGAAAGCCTTAAAGAAATGCAAAATTTAAATTTTTTGGCAATCGGAAGCTTTTACGCGGCAAATTTCTATTTCGTTTGCAAATTTTTTAAGTCGGTTTTGGATAAGGG
>JAGBWO010000204.1 GCA_017629765.1 Opitutales bacterium
TATCATCATTGCAATGGAGCTTAACGGCATGCTTCCTGTACAGCAGAGACCTGAGTTCACCACCGGTTACCAATCGAACAGAATACGGGCAGCGATTTGCTCTGCTCTCCGAAGGTAACTGTTCGTTCCGGCGACAAGGCAACCATCACAGTTGCGCAGGAAATGCTCTATCCTACAATGTGGGGCGATACCCAGGCACAGGTTTCCGAATCCAGTGGCTCGATTTCCACTAATTTGCCGGGATATTCTTCGGGCGGCGGTGCATCAGTTGCAATCACTCCGGGTACTCCTCAGGAATTCACAAAGCGCGACGTCGGTGTTGTAATGGAAGTTACTCCGACAGTTGAAGAAGACGGCGCAATATCTTTGGATATGCCCTCAATCAAGGTTACCGAATTCGAAGGCTTCATGCAGTACGGCGGCGTTGCCGTTGCTATCGCGGGCAATACCACTGTTTCGGTTCCCTCCGGTTTCGTGATGCCGGTATTCTCGGTTCGCGAAGTTCAGACACGCGTAACAGTATTTGACGGCGCAACCGTTGTATTGGGCGGTTTGACACGTGAAGACGTAAGAACAATCGAAGACAGCGTTCCGATTTTGGGCGACATTCCTCTGGTTGGCAGACTCTTCCAGTCAAAAGGCAAGACAAGCGAAAAGAAGAACCTCATAATCTTTGTTACGGCAAACAAGATTTCCCCGGGAGGAAGCTTGGTTCGCGAACAAATCGGCAACATTCCTGCGGGTTCAATCTTCTCAAATCCGAATATAATCGCTCCGAGCGGCTCTGTTAACAGAACGCTTGTGACGGAATCGGCTGCGGAAGAAAAGTAATTCTTGCATAGAAAATTTAAGGCGGAAAAGAAAAACTTTTCCGCCTTTTTTTTGCCGACTTTAAATTGGCAAACTTAAAATATTTTTTATGAAGAGTGGTTTAATTGCTTAAATTCAAGCACAATTGGCGCAAATCGAAAATGATTATATTTGCGATTTCTTTTTTATCCGAATCTTCGGGAAATTCTCCGATTTTTGCGAGAACCGAATTTAACGCCATAAGGGCGGACTTGTAATAGGAGCGCGCAAGCAAGTCTTCTCCCAAATCGGTAGAGTTTACCGCAACACAAATCAATTCCGAGGCTTCATGGATTGTGTTTGAGAGATGCAAAACAGACATTGGTTCGCATTTAGAAGAGGACACAAGCTCTTCGATGGCAGATTTTAAGCATTTTATAAGCGCGCGCGAAGCAATATAGACGGGATGGTTTATAAGGGTCATAGGTTCCGAATTTTGAGAATCGTCGGATTCTTCGCTTGTTGCAATATTCCATCCCGCAATCGTCATAATGTCTTCAAAAGACATATTGCGCCTGTGTTCAAAATATAGTTTTGATATCTTTTGAATTTCCGCTTGCGAACGTTTTACATAGGCGAGCCAATCGCGTTCCGACCATTTGTTTTCCCCAAAGTCCGCCGAACCTCCAAAAGAATAATCTGAAAAGAAAAAGTTGTCCATTTTTTCGTAAAAATAATTTCCAAAAATTGTGTTTCTGCAAGTAAATTTTTAATAAAAGAGACAAGCGGCATAAACCTTTATAAGCATTTAAAAGGTATGAAAAATTAAATTCACCCGGGATTTTCCTGTATTTGTTGTTTTTCATTGTTTCTTTTGCGCATCTTTTAGGCGTTGACTGCAGGAAGTTGCGGTCTGTTTTCGGATGTCGGCATATGCGGAAACCGCATTGCGTGGGTATTGTTTGAAATTGCTTTAAGAAAATTATTCCGTTTTGAATTTTAAACCTAATAAAATTTTTTGATGCTTGACAAATTTTCGATAAAGTGGAATATTTCTTTCTTTAATAAACGGGGACGTAGCTCAGTTGGAAGAGCGCCACAATGGCATTGTGGAGGTCGTGAGTTCGAGACTCATCGTCTCCAAGTTTTTAGCCATACCGCTTTTATTTTTTTTGTCTGTTTGCGTGTATGGATTGCACTTGGAGCAACACTAAAAGCTGCTAAATAGCGTTTTTAAATTTTTGATTTTTTTCGA
>JAGBWO010000025.1 GCA_017629765.1 Opitutales bacterium
AAAAATAAAAACAAAATAGTAGCACTAACAAGTATTATTTTAGGAGTTTTATTTCTTTAATCGCGCCGCCCTTGTTGGTAAAGGAAACTTTCATGTACTCGTTTTCAAGCACGGAAAGCTCTTCCTTGAAATCGTCTTTTGCATCCGCCAAAACTTCGGTTTTTGCGGCCTCCTGCCTTGGCTTGTCGGCTTCCGATTTGGAAACCGTCTGGGTGTACTCCTGCGCGCTTTGGATTTGGTTTTGCTGGTTTGCGCTCGTATACATTACATACCCCGCCGCGGCGAGGAACAGAAGCCCTATAAATGTGTTTTTTACGTCCATTGTCGTTTAATTAAAAAAAATAAAGTTTAAATATGGCGGTTTTTCGCGTATTCGTCAACGCAGTTTTTTGGAGGGGTTTCATTTTGCTTGAAAAGGGTTTTCCACGAAAACTTTTCGGGAACGAAGTCAAGCCCGCCCTTGGAAAACGGGTTGCAGCGCAAAATTCGGCAAATACCCATAACAGCCCCTTTTGCCGCGCCGAATTTCTTTACCGCTTCAAGTGTGTATTGGGAGCATGTGGGGTGAAAGCGGCATCCGCTGCCCGGCAAAAGATGTATTATCGGCGAAATTGCCGCCTTGTAGATTTTCAAAAGCAGAATGAGGATTTTTGCCAAAACAGAGGGGTTATTTTTGTTCATTTTCGGACTGCTTTTTTATAAACGCCGAAACGGCCTTTTCAAATTTGTCTTTCAATGCTGCAAATTCAAATTTGTAAAACCCCTTGCGCACGAAAATCAGCGCGTCAATCGGCATCGGTATTTGCGAATTCCTGAAAACTTCTCTAAACACGCGCTTTGCCCTGTGGCGGACCACCGAATTGCCGACCCTTTTGCTCGCGACAACCCCGAGCCTCGATTGCTCTCGCGGCTCTTTTGGGCGCGCCGTATACAAAATAAAGGCGGAACAATCCGCCTTCACTCCATTTTCTTTTATATAATCGAAGTCTTTTTGCAAACGCACTCTATTTTCAAAAGTAAAGCGCATTTTTATGCCTTCTTTTGCCAAGCAAATATTATTTTGTCACCAAACGTTTGCGGCCTTTTTGACGGCGCGATGCGATGACGCTTCTGCCGCCGCGTGTGCTCATGCGCGCGCGGAAACCGCAGCGGCGTGCTCTCTTCAATTTTGATGGGCTGTATGTAGGATTCATTGTGCGATGTGTCTGTTAAAATAAATAAAGTTAAAGCAATCAAAGAAAATAAACTTTCGCGTATGTGTCAACTTATTTTTGAAAAAATTTTTAATTTTGAAAAATCTTGTTTGGCGCGGGTTTTTGTGCAAATATGAAAATGACAATGGAAACTCTATTCGTAGACATAGGCTCAAACTCCATAAAATCGCTTCTTGCCGATTTTAGGGGCGGAAAGCTCGTCGCTGTCGCCGACCGTTCCGAGCATAGCAGAATATCGTCGCCCGAAGGCTTGAAGCCCGACGCCGCGCAAATAATCGCCGACGCCGTAAATTCCCTTTGCAGACGCTCGCTCAAAAACAGCGATAAATTCGATGTTTTCTGTTTCGGGACTTCGGCGTTGAGGGAATCGAAGAGCGCAAACGCTGTTTTGTCCGGGCTTGAAAAATCGGGGATTGAAATACGGGTGCTTTCGGGTATGGAAGAGGCGGAGCTTTCCTTTGAGGGGGCGACGGGAGATTCTTATTTGAACCTTTTGCCCGATTCTTCCGTTGTTTACGGCGACTTGGGCGGCGGAAGCATGGAGTTTGTAAGCAGGCAAAATTCTAAAATTATCGGAATGGACAGCCTTCCAATCGGCGCGGTGCGCCTTACAAATTCTTTCACAAAAAACGGGGAATTGGACCGCGCGGGCTTAAAGGATAGATGCGCTTCTCTTCTAAAAAGAATACCAAGGCCTAATGGCGGTTTCAAGCTTGTTGTGGCGGGCGGGGCATTGAGCGCGGCGCGTTTCATTTTGGGAAACGGAGAAATATGCGAAAAGCGCGAGATTTCTTTGGAGGACTTCGGGTTCTGCCTGAATTTGGCGGAGAAACTCGGGGCGGAAGGCCTTTCCGAGAAATTCGGCACGCCGAAAAACAGGGGCGACATTTTGCCCGCCGCGTTCTTGTGCCTTATGGAAGTTTTAAAGCATTTTGAAGCTCCTTTTATGGTGCATACGCAGATTTCTCTGCGCTACGGCGTCGCAAACGCCTATTTTAAGTATGGAAAAACCCTAAAAAAAATCTAAGGGCGGCTTGTTTTTTTTCGATACCAATGGTGTTGTGAAAACTAAAAAACGCTGCCATATGAAAGTTTAAAAATATTTGGGCGCGCTGTCGTTTTTGGGCGTGCCGCTGTTTTTGAATGCAGTCCAGCAGGAATTCTTCGTGGAAGACATTTTTGTGGAAGAAATTCCCGTTTCCCGCGCGGCATCTTATTATGAGAAAGAGCGGGGCGGAGCCGGAAGCTTTGACGCCGAGCTTGAGGATTGGTTTAACGCCCCTTACGCTTTCGGAAACGCTTTCGGATTGCGTTCGATGCTTGAAAAATACGGCGTTGTGCCGGTTATCACTTATCTTGGCAACTTTGCGGCGAATCCCTATGGCGGGGACAGGCAGGGGGCGGCAATTTCAAGCTCCGTAAATTTGGGGTACGGCGTGGACTTATACAAGCTTACGAATTTGGAAGCCTTGAAGGGCTGGTCGTTTGTAAACACATGGGTTTGGCGTTTTGGCGATTCTCTTACGCGCGACTATTTTAAGAACACTTTTTCCCTGCAGCAGAATTACGGCAGCCAGACATTGAGATATCGTGTTCCAAACAATATCTGAACAGCGGCTTATAACTAACCATAACGAACCTCCTTGTGCTTACAATTCACCATATTAAAGAGTATATCACAAGTTTCGCCATTTTTCAATAGTTAGTCCCAAATAGTTGCGAATTATTCACAATT
>JAGBWO010000205.1 GCA_017629765.1 Opitutales bacterium
AACATCGAAAAATCAAACCTGCAAACCGCGCAAAAAACAATGTCGCCGATTGAAATGGGCGTCATTCTGCCCAAGAGCGAAAATCCCGGGCTTGCAGGCGAAATAAAAAACGCAATGAAGCTTTCGGCGGAGGAATTCAACAATCTTCAAACGAAAAATTCCCAAAAAATAAACCTGCTCTTTTTGGAAATCGGCTCTTCAAAAGAGGAGCTTTATACTGCAATCGATGTTCTGAAAGCCCGCACAACCGACATCATCCATGCCGGCTTTACGAAGCAATGCGCATTCGAGCTGAAAAAATTTGAAGAAACAGGCGCGCTCGTAAACTTTTTCAGCCAATACCCGCCGATTGCCACGCAAACCGAAAACGCGGTGCGCATATTTTTAAACGGAGCGCAAGTCTGCGAGGAAATGGCAAAAAAAATTCCTCCGGCAAAAGCGGAAGATAAAAAATCGGAAATAATTTTGGCGGAAAACTCAGTTTTGGGCAAAAGCTGCGCCGAATTTTTAAAATTTCAGACAGGCAGCCTGAACATAAAAATTTTCACCGAAAGTTTTTCCGAAAACGAAGAAAATTTCACTCTTCTTGCGCAAAGCATGGCGCAGTCCAAAATAGACTACGCTCTGATTTACTCTTCCGAAGAAAAACTGAACGCAATACTGAAGTCTTTGTCGGAAGCGGGTTTCAAGGGCGAAATTTACGCAAGCTGCGCCCTCTTGCGCGGAAAGACAAATTCTTTCAAAAACCTGAAAACCGAAAGGGTAAAAAGCGCGTTTGAACTCGGCAAGACAAACGCGGCCGAATTTAAATCAGAATACCAAAAACGCTTCGGGACGCCTCCAAGCCTCGCTGCGGCGCTTGCATACGACGCCGTAAAAATCACCGCAAACGCAATTTTAAACTCCGCAAAAGACGCCAAGGCGGCAAAACTCGGCTTAAAAGGCAAAACATTTGAAGGGGTGTCCGGAAAAATTGAATTTGACAGCTGCGGAGACACTGTCCTGCCGCTCGAGTTGATAAATGAATGACGTTAATTCAAAAATTCGACGCCAAGCCCCCCTTGCAAAATACGCCTTCGCCTTTGCGCTCGGCATCGCTTTTTCGCGCTATTTTGAAGTCGGCTTAAACGTTCTGCTCGCCCTTTTTGTTCTGGCGGGCGCGCTTCTTGCCCATTGCTTTATCGCAAACAAAAAATTCCGACTGCCGGCAATTATTTCTACATTCATTGCGGGCGCAATAATCTCTACTCCCTCGCCAAATCCATATCCGGACTTCACTTCGCAGGAAGCAGAGCTTGAAATTTTCGCAATCCGCGTGAGCCGAAACCAAAAAGGAGCTTCATACGGTGTCGGCAAAATCTTGTCCGCATCGAAAAATTTTGAAGCATCGAAAGGGCGCGAAATATGGTTCTACGCAAAAGACCGCCAAGACATCGCGCGCGGGGACAAAATCAAAGGCAACTTCATCGTCCGCAAAGTCGAAAAAGAAGACGGATTTAACAATTATCTCTTAAACCAAAACATACTTTTTAACGCCTATTCTGCGGAAAAAATCGAAATTGAAAGAGCCAAATTCCCCTATCTGCTCTACAATTCGGCGCGCAAATACATAGCAGAAAAACTAAGCGTCTTTTATCGCGGCTTGGACGCCGAAAAAGAAGGCGCGCGCGCATTCCGCGCAATGATTTTGGGCGACAAGTCGTACCTTTCAGACGACGCCAAAAACAATTTCAAGCTTACGGGAACGATGCACATTTTTGCCGTCAGCGGACTGCATGTGGGAATGCTCGCTTCCATAATTTACTTTATCCTTAACCTCGCCCGCATACCCCGAAAAGCGGCGCCTCTTATAAGCCTGCCGATTTTATTCTTATATGTTAACGTCTGCCAAGCCGCGCCAAGCGCAATGAGGGCTTTCATAATGATTTCCGCAGTTTGGATTTCCTATGCGTTTTTACGCAAGCCAAAGACCTTCGCATCTCTTGTGGCGGCATTTTTCATATCGCTTGTTTTTAATCCGTCAAACCTTTTTGACGCGGGTTTTGCGCTGTCTTATTCGGTCGTTGTTGCAATAGTTTTGTATGCCGCCGAGCTTGACGAAAATTTGTCGGAAAAGATGCAAAAGCTGCGCGGATTTGAATTGAAAAATCCCCCGCTTCCAAGGCGGATTTACCTCAAATGCGAACGCTGGCTCATTATGGGGCTTTGCATCGGGGTTTCTGCGATGTTTGCAAGCGCGCCGCTTTGCTCCTGCTATTTCGGCTATGTGCCTTTGCTTTCGGCGATTCTTTCAATCCCTTTTGTTTTGGGCGCAACGCTATCGGTAGCCTGCGGGGCGGCTTCGGTCATTCTGCCAGATTTCCTATGCCCCATAACAAATTCGATTGCCGCTTTTATTCTTGAAATAATGCTAAACTCTGCAAAAATTTTCTCGGATTTTGCAGTGGCGTTAAATGTGAAAATTTCTCCTGTTGCGGCATTCGCCGGCGAATGGGCAATTTTGGCAAGCCTGATTTTATATCCTAAAATTAAAAGCCCCGCAAAGTGGATTTTGCCTCCCGCAATAAGCTTCACCACACTCCTAAGCGCATTCATATTCTAATGGCACACACTCTTTCATCTGAAAATTTTTTCTTCGACCCGAACGCGCTTGAACAAAGCGCGCTAAGTGAAATCCGCAAACAGCTTGCGGCGGGGAGAAAGCTTGCCGTCGCGCTTTCCGGCGGAAGCGACAGCGTGTTTTTGCTGCACATTGCAAAACTCCTTTGCCAAAACGGCAATATTACAGCCCTGCACTTCAACCACAAGGTAAGAAAAAACGCGGATGTTGACGAAGCTTTTTGCAAAACGCTCTGCAAGAAACTCGGCGTAAAAATAGTCGTAAAATCGCGCGAAGAAAACCTTAAAAAAATTTCAGAAGAAAGCCTGCGCAAACTGCGCGGAGACTTTTTTGAAAGGGAATGCAAAAAGCTTAAAATCGATGCCATATTGCAAGGCCACATCAAAACCGACGTCGCGGAAACAATGCTTATGCGCCTTATGCGCGGCTCCGCTCTCGAAGGGCTTTGCGCGCCTCGCCCCGTCGCAAAAACAAAGGGGCTTATAAAAATCCGCCCCATTTTAACGCTCTCCAAGCCTGAAATTCAAAGCGTTCTAAAAAAATTCGGCATAGACTGGCGCGAGGACGAATCGAATTTTTCAAGCATTTTTTTGCGCAACAAAATCAGAAACGAAATTTTGCCGCTATTGGAAAATTTGCACGGAACAGACTTTCCCTCTTCCGCCTTCCGAACGCGCAGCCTTCTTGAGGAGGACGCAAAGTTTATCGAGGACGTATTTTTGCGCGAAACAAAAATCGAAGGCAAAAAAATTTATCTAAGCGAATTTGCCGCAGGCTCCCAAGCCCTCCTGCGCAGGGCGGCGCAAAAACTTTTGGCGCAAAACGCCCAAAAACTGCGCGCGGGAGCGGTCGATTTGTTTTTAAGCGAATGCTTGAAGGGCAAAACCGCCCAAACCAGCCTTAAAACGGGCTTTATGCTCTTCAATTCAAGGGAAAAATCGCTTGAAATCATTAAAACAAAGCCTGCCGCAAAGTGGAAGATTGCGCTTGATTTCGGCGAAAACAAACTGCCAAACGGAGATTCGATATTTTTGGAAGAAGCGGAAATTTCAAAACAAATGCTTGAACAAATCAAAGGCGGAAACTTCGACGAATCGGAATTCGCCTTCATTGCCCCTCAATCGACGGGGCTTTTCGCGCGAAATACGCAGCCTTCCGACGCCTACGCGCCAATCGGCTCAAAATCAAAAAGACTTGTAAAAGACATGATGAGCGCAAAAAAAACTCCTGTTTTGAAACGAAAGTCTTTTCCGCTTGTCTGTTTAAGTTCGGGAGAGGCAATATGGTCGCCAAGTCTGGCAATAGCCGATTTTTGCAAATTAAATGGCATAGGACGCGCATTTAGATTGACCTACAAGCCCGCTTATTGAAAATATTGTCCTTTTCTTGGAAAATAATGTGATTTTATAATCGCTCGCACAAATATATTATTATGGGAAACGAAAATTTTAAGATTTTGAAAAAGAGAAAAAATCAGGCAAAGACGCTGTCTGTATGGATAGTGCTTATTTTGATACTGATGATGCTCAAGTTCTTTGCGGACGGAAACAGCGCGGCAGAGCAAACTTTTACAATCAAAGAGCTGATGAAAGCCGCCGCAAACGACTCCATTTTAAGCCTTAACATCCGCAACGACCCAAACGCAGGCGCAAACTGGTACGAAGTAAACGGCTATATCCAAAATCCGCGCTTCGGCAAGGAAGACGCGCCCGCCGACACCCCGCGCAAACTTCCGTTTAAATTCAGCGGCACAATCTTGGAGGATAATTACCAGATTTTGACATCCCCAACGGCTCCATGGACCATATCCGAAAAAAGCGCGGGATCGGTTTGGAGCAATGTGTTTTTCACATTTCTTCCGGGACTTTTGATTGTCGGCGTGATTTTCTTTCTGATTTCCCGCCAAATGAGGGCTTCGAGCAAAATGGGGATGGATTTCGGCAAAAGCCGCGCGCGCCTTCTTTCGCCCGACAAAGACCGCACGACTTTTGACGACGTTGCGGGCTGCGACGAAGCAAAAGAAGAAGTCGCAGAAATCGTGGATTTTTTGAGAACTCCCGAAAAATTCCGAAAAATCGGCGCAAAAATCCCCAAAGGCATTTTGATGATGGGCCCTCCCGGAACGGGTAAAACCCTGCTTGCAAGAGCAATCGCAGGCGAAGCAAACGTGCCTTTTTATTCAATCAGCGGCTCCGACTTCATGGAAATGTTCGTCGGCGTAGGCGCGGCGCGCGTGCGCGATATGTTTGAGCAGGCGCGCAAAAACGCCCCGTGCCTGATATTCATAGACGAAATCGACGCCGTAGGCAGGCAGCGCGGCGCGGGCATGGGCGGCGGACACGACGAGCGTGAACAAACGTTAAATTCGCTCCTTACCGAAATGGACGGTTTTGACGGACATGAAGGCATAATAATAATCGCCGCAACAAACCGCCCCGATGTTCTTGATAGCGCCCTTTTGCGGCCCGGCAGATTTGACAGGCAGGTGGTAATAGACACTCCCGACGCAAAGGGCCGCGAAGAAATTTTGAAAATCCACGCGCGAAAAATCAAGCTTGACGAGAGCGTCGACTTGGAAAAGGTTGCCCGCCTCTGCCCCGGATGCTCCGGCGCGGATTTGGCAAATTTGCTAAACGAAGGCGCAATAACCGCCGCGCGGCGCAACAGCCCCACTGTTTCAATGGAAGACATCAATATAGCGCGCGACAAAGTATTCTTCGGCAGGGAACGCCGCAGGCTAATGGATGACGACCAAAAGAAGCTCATCGCCTACCACGAAGCGGGACATGCCCTTGCGCAATGCGTCCTTGACGACAACAATATGCCTGTGCATAAAGTCACTATTATCCCGCGCGGGCAAAGCCTCGGCTCAACGATGTTCCTGCCAAAGCGCGACACGCTGACGGAATCGAAAACCGCTCTTTTAAACCAAATTTGCTCCACCCTCGGAGGCAGAGTGGCAGAAGAAGTCGTTTTCGGCGAAGTTACAAACGGGGCGGCAAGCGACATCAAGCAGGCGACTAAAATTGCCCGCAAAATGGTTTGCGACTGGGGAATGGGCTCTCTCGGCCCGATAGCTTTGGGCGAAAACCAAGAGCATATATTCCTCGGCAAAGAAATCGCCCGCGACAGGCATTTCAGCGAAAAGACCGCCCAGCAAATCGACGATGAAATCAAAGGCATCATAGATTTGCAGGAAAACCGCGCCCGCGAACTTCTTGTCAAAAACCGCGCGCAGCTTGATTTAATGAGTCTGGCTTTAATCGAATTTGAAACGATTGACGGCGACTTGGTAAAAGACATAGTTTTTGAAAAAGTAAAAACTTTGGACGAAATCAAAGAAATTCTTTCAAAGAAAGAGGCGCAAAAGGAAAGCCAAACCCAAGAGCAAACAGAGGAGGCAAAAAATCCGCAAGCTTTTGAAAATCCCGCCGCAACACAGGCTTAACAAAAAAATCCGCATCTAAATATGCGGATTTTTTTGCATTACGCGGTTTTGTTCTTAAAGCCGCCCCACTTTGGCTTTTCTCTTTCGGGAATGGGCATTGCCCTCGCTTTCATTTTTATGAGCGCGGGTTCCGAACACAAAAGCTTAAACGCCCTCGCATTAAATCCCGAACGCATATTTTCGGAAGCGGCGACTTCCAAGACATCTTCCGCGCCTATTTTCAAGAAAATGCGATGCTCCACAGACCCCGCGCCGGCGTCTTTATAAATATAGTTTGAAAGCATTTTTATGAAACGCTGAGCGTGCATTTCCGGTTCGATTACCCAATCGCAAGTCTTTATCGAGCTTGTTGCGGCAAAAGACATTGTTATGACGCTTTCGCCGTTAAACCTTACGTCTCCGCCGTTTTCGCTTCTGCACTCTCCCACAACGCAGACGCATGAGCCGTCTATAAGCATGTCCTTGCACTTTTCGTAGGCGGCGGGAAAGAAATTTATCTGCAATGACTTTCCATGCCTTGAAGACAGGGTAAAATACGCCCAAGCTTTGTTGTCCTTTTTTGTAAGGCGTTTTGTCAAATTTGAAATAACGCCGCAAAACCTGAATCTGTCGCGCGAAATGCGCTTGACCAAAGCTTCGGAAGGCAAATAGTCGAGAGCGTCGTCAATTCCCGCAAATTCGTTCATCGGATGCCCCGAAACATAGAAGCGCAAAAGCTCCTTCTCCGATTGCAATTTTTGGGAAATCGACATCGGGGCAACAGACGTGTCGATAATCGAAGAAGCATCTTTTTTTGCGCCCGTTTCGGAAATGTCAAACATATCGAACAAGTTTGTCTGGCCCACCGCAAAGTCTTTGCGCAAGTCGTTTGCGTGGTTTAAAATCGCGTCCGCGCTCGCAATCAGCGCGCCCCTGTCTATTCCGAAAGAATCGAACGCGCCCGACAAAATCAAACTTTCCATTACGCGCTTATTCACATTGACGCGCTCCGCAAAGTTTATGATATCCTTAAACTCGCCGTTTTTATCGCGCTCTTCTACAATCTGGCGCGCGGCGGATTCGCCTATGCCCTTAACAGCCGCAAGACCGAACCTTATCGAGCCTGCGGAATCCGCAAACATAAAGCCTTCGGCGGGGTTCCATGAAGCGTTTATTATAGGCGTAAAACCCTCGCGCGAAATATTTACGTCGGGGCCTAAAACCTTGATGTTTATAGATTCGCACTCGTTGATGAAGTTTGAAACCTTGTCGAGATTGCCGAGTTCGCTCGAAAGCACCGCCGACATAAATTCGACGGGATAATTCGCCTTCAAAAACGCCGTGCGGTATGAAAGCATTGCGTAGGCGGCGGAGTGGGATTTGTTAAAACCGTACTGCGCAAATTTTTCGAGTATCGCAAAAATACGCTCGGCTTCCTCTTTTTTTATTCCGTTGGTTTTTTCGGCCCGCTCAACGAAAACCTCTTTTTGCTTCGCCATAATTTCGGGCTTCTTTTTGCCCATTGCGCGCCGCAGCAAGTCCGCTTCGCCGAGCGTGTAGCCCGATATTATGCGCGCCGCCATCATAACCTGTTCCTGATAGACAATAACTCCGTATGTTTCGCTTACCAAGTCTTTTAAAAGGGGATGCGGTATTTGAATTTTCGAGCTGTCGCGCTTCCCTTCGATAAACTGGTCGATAAACTGCATTGGGCCGGGCCGGTAAAGGGCAATGAGAGCGATGATTTCCTCAAACGCGCTAAGGCCTATGCGCCTGCAAAGGTTTTGCATGCCTTCGCTTTCAAGCTGGAAGACGCCCGTTGTGATGCCGCTGTTTAGCAGGCGGTACGCCAAAGGATCATCAAGCGAAACCTTCTCTATGTCGAAATCGGGATTGGAGCGCGTTCTGCGCACGTTTTCCTGCGCCTCAAAAATGACGTCCAAAGTTTTAAGTCCCAAGAAGTCAGCCTTCAAAAGCCCCAACTCTTCGGACGGTCCTTTGGGAACCTGCGTTGTGAGAGTGCCTTCCTGAATCATCATAGGCACCAAATTATCAAGACGCTGGTCCCCGATTATGATGCCGCAGGCGTGCTTTCCGGTCTGCCTTATCATGCCCTCCAAAATTTGCGCCTGGTCAAAAATATGGCGGGCATCGGCGGAGCTTTGCAGATATTCTTTCAGTTCGTCGGACTTTTCATAGGCGTCCTTTAACTTTATCTTCAAGTCGTCGGGAATTTTCTTCGCATAAGCGTTCGCCTCTTCAAACGGCATGCTGTTTACCCTCGCCAAGTCGCGGATAACGACTTTCGCGCCGAGAGTTCCGAAAGTAATTATGTTTGCAACCCTGTCCTCTCCGTACTTTTTGCGCACATAGTCTATAACTTCGTCCCTGCGCGCCTGACAGAAGTCAACATCGAAGTCGGGCGGCGAAACGCGCTCAAGCGAGAGCATTCTTTCAAAGAGCAATCCGAAGCGCAGAGGCTCGATGTCCGTGATTTTGAGCATATACGCAATCATGCAGCCCGCCCCCGAACCGCGCCCGGGACCTACGGGGATGTTTTGAGAGCGCGCCCAGTTGATATAGTCGTACACAATCAAAAAGTAATCGACAAATTCCGCGCCGACTATGATTGAAAGCTCGTAGTCGAGCTTGTCGCAAAGCATTTTTGCGCGGTTTGGAGGCTCGTTTTCCTTCGGGACATATGAGCCGGGATTGTCGTAATCGACGCCGTAGCGCTCCATAAGCCCCTTTTTGCATAGGTCGAACAGGAAAAGCCCGTTTTTGAAGTATTTGGGATAATCTTCCTCTTTGATTTTGAAATTCGGCTCTTTGCCGTTCTGCTTTAAGACCTCGTTTTTCTTGGCTTCGTAAAGATGGAGAATGCGTATGAAATTTCTTTCGTCGGGAGTAAAAGAAATATCTACCGGCTTTTCATAGCGCGGATAATGGTTTTCGCCAAGCGGTATTTTTAAGTCGACCATCTCCGCAACATGCAAAGTATTGTCAAGACAGCCTTCTATTTCCCCGAGAGCCGCTTCCATTTCCTCGCGCGTTTTTAAATAAAATTCGGCGCAAGGATATTTCAGCCTTTTTTCGTCCTTTACCAGCTTGCCCGTCTGGATGCAAAGCATTGCGTCGTGCGCTTCGGCGTCGGCTTTATAGACATAGTGGGAATCGTTTGTGGCAACGATTTTAAGCCCAAAATCTTTCGCAAGGCGCACAAGCCCCGGAATTATTTTCTGCTGCATCGGCAAAAAGTGGTTTTGGACTTCTATAAAATAATTTTCCTTTCCGAAAATATCCACAAACTTCGCCGTGGCTTCGCGGGCTTTTTCGTAGTCGGAATAAAGCAGGTACTGCGAGGCGACCCCGTTTAGGCAGCCGCTTAAAGCGATTATTCCCTTCTAGTTTTTTGCAAGGTTTTCATTATCGACTCTCGGCTTGTAATACATCC
>JAGBWO010000206.1 GCA_017629765.1 Opitutales bacterium
CTTTGTCCGCCCCAAGCCCGACCGCGCAAACGCCCAATTCCGCAAGCGTGTCAAAGGGCAGCTTTTCGCCGAGCTTTTGGGCGTACAAAACGGCGTCCGGAGCGTTGATTGAAATCAACGCTCCGCAAATTTCCCCATTCAAACGAGGGGCATTCTTTTCCCGAGAGCCTAACAAAACGCCCGCGCCAAGCCACTGCAACGCCGCATCCTTATCGGAATCAGCCAAAAGTTTTGCGATTTTTACGTATCTTTCGGCATACGCCAAATTTGCGTTTTTTTCCTTTGCAATGCTTGCGTTTGCCGCAACGCAAAGCTTGTCTAAAACTTCAAGGGGAACCCCCTGCGGATTTGCCTTGGCAAGAATTTTCAAAGCGTCCCCGCCGTCGGAATTCCACAAATGCGCCGCCTTTTCAACCAGCACCGCAGATGAAATCGATGGATTTTCGGCGCGTTTTGCAAATTCGTAAGCCCCGTCAAAATCGCCCTTTTCCAAAAGCGTTTTTGAAATGTACGAATAGAAGAGGCTGCGCGTTTTTGCGTTTTCAATTTTTTTGACGACAAGCTCCGCGTCTTTTATTTTTCCCGAAAGAATTAAATTCTGCGCAATAAACGCGTAGCATTCCTGCCTCATTTCGGCGCAGTCTTCATTTGTTTCAATTTCAGCCAAAACATCGGCATTGCATCCGGATTGGGACATCGCGAAAATTATGTTTTTCAGCGCGGGAAGACGGAGCTTCTTCGAGCTTATTTTTTTCACGTTTGCAAGAGCCGTAGCCAAGCATTTTGAAAACTGTTCAAATTCCGCCGAAGTTTCAGAAACGGATTTAGAGGCTTCCAAAAGCGCTTTTGAAGCTTCCAAATTGTAGCTTGCCATTGAGGCGTTCTTTTCGGACTCCTTCAAAAATTTTTGAGGATTTGCGATGGGAGGAAGCGCTCTAAGCGGAACGTCCGCGCGCGGTTTTACCCCCGCATTCAACTTTGTGTTTTTTTCCGATTCAAACAAAGCAAGACAGCGGTTTTTGGCTTCCGATGCCTTTGCGCGCGAAACGATGTTTTTGGAATCAGACTGCGGATAAACTTCCTTCAAAATTTTATCGTAGATTTTTTCAAGCTCCCCCCTGTCCGGCTTTTTTAGTTTGGAGTTTCCGGAAGATTTTAGGGCATATTCGGAAAATTTGCGCAATCCGTCGGCGAAATCCACAACGCTTCCCTCAAACAAAGCTATGGCAAAGGCTATGTCCGCCTTTGAAAAATCGGCATCGGCGGAAAGCTTTAATTTCGGCAAAATATTTTTGCGAAAATGCGAGTATTTCACCTGCCCCAAATTCAGGCTGTCATCGGAAACTATTTTGAACGCCACATCGCTTTCGGGATATTTTTTCACGATTTCCGAAACTTTTTTATCGGCCTCCGCCGCAAGCTTGGCTGATTCCGCGTAATTTCCGCCGTCAAAAAGCGACAATGCCCTGCCAAGCGTTTCAGAAGCCCTGACATAGTCTCCGTTTGCGCTCGCCTTCCCGTCGGAGCAAGAACACAAGAAAAACGCCGCGCTTGTCAATACCGCCCCGAAAAAATTTTTTACCGCCATCTTAAAAAACATATGCCGCCTTTTTTTTGAAAATCATGATACAATCAAACACTAAACGCTGCTTTTTACAATCCAAAAACAAGGGCGCAAACGCATAAAAACGGAAGCCAAGCTTCCGTTAAAAAATTCAGGCTTAAATGCTTGCAACAACCGATTTCAATTCCCGCGCGACTTTTTCAATTTCGGATTTTTCAAGTTCCGGGAAAATCGGCAAAGCCATGCAGTCGGCGGCAACGCGCTCCGCGACGGGGAAATCTCCGTCCTTATAGCCGAGCTTTGCGAAGCATTCCTGCTTGTGAAGAGGCAGCGGATAATAAATTTCGCAATTAACGCCGCGCGCGCGCAGCTCTTGCAGGCACTTGTCGCGGTTTGGAACGCGAACCACATACTGGTTGTAAACGGAATAGTTTTCCGGCGCGATTTTAGGAGTTGAAATTTTAGGCTCTCCGGCGAATGCCGCGTCATAGAAAGCCGCGTTCGCCCTGCGGGCTTCATGCCAAGAGTCCAAATGCGGAAGCTTCTTTAAAAGCCCCGCTGCCTGCAATGCGTCAAGCCTGAAATTGCCGCCCACACTGCGGTGGAAATATTTGGGCTGCATGCCGTGGTTGCGGACTCGCGCAACTTCTTCGGCAAAATTTTCATCGTTTGAGACAACCATTCCGCCGTCGCCAAAACCTCCCAAATTCTTTGTGGGGAAAAAGCTCAAGCATCCGCAAAGCCCGAAAGCTCCCGCCTTTACGCCGTTTCGGGACGCTCCTATCGCCTGCGCGCAGTCTTCGATTACAGGTATTCCATGCCTGTTTGCAATCTCCATAATGGCGTCCATATCCGCGCATTGCCCGAAAAGGTGGACGGGCATTATCGCCTTTGTGCGCGGAGTTATTGCTTTTTCAAGGCTTTCGGCGGACATATTGAAAGAATCCTCTTCAATATCCGCAAACACGGGAACCGCGCCCGCGCGCCATACGCATCCGGCAGTCGCAAAAAACGTAAACGCAGGCACTATGACTTCGCCGGCATTGTCGCTATCAAGAGGGCTGCGGTAAATTCCCTTCGCCATCAGCGCCGCCAAAAGCGCGTCGGTGCCGCTCGACATTGCAACAGCCGCCTTCACATTCAAATATTTTGCGATTTCCTTCTCGATTTCCGCAACTTTCGGGCCGCCAATCATCATTTGGCTGTCCAAAACTTCGTCAAAAGCCGCGCGGACTTCCTCGCGGATTTTTGAATATTGCCTTTTTAAATCAAAGAGAGGTACGGGATTGTCTTGCATTGTGTTTGCCTTTTGAAAATTATCGCGGGAAAATTATGTCGCGGTTGAACTTTATGGTATCGAAAATAGCCGTTCCGTAAGGTTTTTCGTTTACGAAAACATTGCGGACTCTCGGAAGCTTTATGCCGCTGAATTCGACATAATCCTGATATTCGACGCGGCTTGCAGCGTCTTTTTGCTCCACGAATTTATACGACGCAAGTCCGGTTTTCAAATCAAAGAAATAAGTGATTTTTGCACCCGACAAAGTTTGGAACTCGATTGCGTCAAAAACCTCTCCATTGTAAGTCATATGCCCCAAATCCTTGAATGGATGGCGGTTTGACATATAGTCCACAAAAGCCGCCTTGTGCAAAGGCTCGTCGAAGAATATCAAACCGTTCAACGCTTCCGTTTCCGCCCAGCCCATAACTTCCGAATCCCCCGAAACGGACGGGCTTAAAAGCCTCTTTGCCTTCCCTTCGGCATTCAATAAAAATATGTTTTCATGGGGCGACACCCCCACTTTTAAGTAAGCAATGCCGCGCTTTTCAATGCAGTAGAACTGCTCTATTCTTATGCCGACATGGAACGAACCCCATATCATTTTGTCATAGACCGCCCCGCATTTGTTCACGCCGCCCAAAGCTTCGTAAAAACGCATAACGACATTATTCGGCTTGGAGGATTCCAAATTCCAATAATTTTTTCCGGCAAGATTTCGGTTTGGACCAAGATTATCGGGCAAAATCTCCTGCTGAGGAGCAACCATATGAAAAATGAAATATGCGCCCACAGTAATTGCCGACATAAAAATCAAAAAGAAAAACAGCCGCACAAAAAAAACTCTCTGACGGTCCCTTCTCTCCTGTTTTTCAAGCTCCGATGCCTTTTCCGCGCCCTTGCGCTGTTTAGACAACAAAGAGGCGTCGTTTAAAGATATGCTCCTTCCTTTGAGAGGCTCCCGCATAATTGCGGGCTTTTCAAAGGGAATTTCCCGCGCAGGAATATTATCAGGCTGATTTTCTTCCGCAGACCCGTCAATCTCTTCCTCTTCAAATTCGTATTCGACGACGACGGGATTTCCGTTTTCATCATACTCAATTCCCATATTTTCGGGAAGCGGCATCGGAGGGGGTGGAGGATAACCGAAAGCCCCCGGAGGTGGCGGAGGAGGATAGCCGTAAAAATTTGGAGGAGGAGGTGGCGGAGGTGGTCCAAAAGGAGGAACTCCATGCATATTTCCGCGCACGGAACGCAGATGCGGATTTACATCCGACCTGTTTAGAGGAATTCCCGCAGGGCGGGAAAACTCGTCCAAAACGCCCCTTTTCAGCTCGCGCTCGTCTTCATAGGCTTCATCGCCCGAATCCCCGTTGTCGGGAGGAGAATTTTTTGCATCTGTTTCTGACATAATGCGCGAGCTGAAAAAAGGTTATGCAATTTCTTCGATTGTGACGCTGTGGCTTACGCCGTCAATGTTGACGGTAAATTCGCCCTTGCCCTTGCCGCCCAAAGAAGACGATGCCGCGGGCTTTTTGAGTTCGTAAGCAGAACGCGGCTTTTTGTACATGTCTTCAAGCTGCTGCGGGAACATGGCGTAAATTACACAATGTTCATCGTCGTCTTTCAAGCCTTTTTCGCGCAAAGCCTTGCGCAAGTCTTCCATGCCCGGCTTCTGCAAGTCCGCAGGGCGGCACTCAATCGGGTCTTTGCCGGACATCTTCGCCGCAAGAGCCTTGATTTCGGGATCAACCGGAGCGGGAGTTCTGCCGTAATAACCCAATGCAATGTCCATTGCCTGAGGGGTAAACATCTTCCATCTGCCGAACTTTACGTTCATCATAGCCTGCGTTCCGACGATTTGCGATGTCGGAGTCACAAGGGGAATCCAGCCGAGTTTTTCGCGCACATACGGAACCTCCGCAAACACTTCCTCAAACTTGTCTTCCATTTTCTGCTCTTTGAGCTGGTTGCGGAAATTTGAAAGCATGCCTCCCGGAACTTGGTAAACGAGGGCGTCGGAATCGATGACTTCGTTTTTCTTTGCAGTGTAAGCCCCAAGCGAAGCGTAAATCTTTTCAAGATGCGCGCGAACTTCCGAAAGAGCCTTTACGTCGTATTTGGGCTGGCGTTCGTGGTCGGTGAGCATCGCAATCATTCTATTGCAGTCAGGCTGCCCGGTTCCGTTTGCGAAAGGAACAACCGACACGTCTATTGCGTCAACGCCGGCGTCAACGGCTGCATAATAGGCTGTCGCGCCCAAGCCCGTCGTGTCGTGCGTGTGGAAAATCACGGGGATTTTCACGTTGTCCTTCAATCCCTTGATGATTTTATATGCGACATACGGAGGAACAAGACCCGCCATGTCTTTCAAAACGATGCCGTCAGCGCCCATATCCTGCAATTCGCAACCCATTTGCACGAATTTTTCGACAGTGTGGACGGGGCTTGAAGTATAGCAGATTGTGCCGTGAGCCTCTTTGCCCGCCTTCTTGACCGCATTTATGGAGCATTCCAAATTGCGGACGTCGTTTAGGGCGTCGAATATGCGGAAAATATCCATTCCGTGCCGCGCGGAAGCGGCTACAAAAGCTTCCACGACGTCGTCGGGATAATTCTTGTAGCCCACCATGTTCTGGCCTCTGAAAAGCATCATGTGCTTTGTTTTAGGACATGCCTTCTTGAGCGCGTCAAGACGGTCGAAGGGGAATTCGCCCAAGAAGCGAAGACCCGAATCGATTGTCGCGCCACCCCATGTTTCGAGTGCGCCGAAGCCCATATTGTCAAGAATGCTGCACACTGGCAACATTTGTTCTGTTTTCATTCTGGTTGCCGCGAGGCTTTGGTGTCCGTCGCGCAAAACAGTATTGTTGAATACTACAGGTTTCATAAATTTAAAGTATCTGAAATTAAATAAATACTGCACAAACTCAAACTTTGTTTCAACAAAAAAAGATTTCTTTACAAGAAAAAGTTTGCCTACAAATCCTCCGCGCGAAAATTTATCGCAAGCGTAAGAGGCTTCCCGCGCGGAGGGCTTCTAAAAGTCAATGATTTAAGGACATTTTCCACTGACTTGTCAAAAACGCTCTCCCCGCTTGAATCCAAAATTCTTATGCCTGAAACTTTGCCGTTTGCACCTATGGTAAAACGAACGCCCACAACCAAATCCATGCCCGCGCATTCCTCGGGCAAAATCCAATTTCTGCGAAGCAAAGCGTAAACTTCGCTTTGATAGGCGTCGGA
>JAGBWO010000207.1 GCA_017629765.1 Opitutales bacterium
AACGCTGCCCGAAACGACTTGGCAGCCGGTCTATGTCAAGGGGGCGTCAAACTTGAAAATTTCAAAAGACAAGGTTTACATACATTTTGAAAAGAACTTGGAGCTTGAAATAATGGGCGGGGCATATCCCGTAAAATCCGATATAGAGCTTTCCCGCAAAAAAATAAGAAGGAGCGAATGCCATTTCAAAGCGGTATTAAAGCACCACCCAACAGTGCCCTCCGCAATAAAAAACACTGAAAGCGAATTTTTGGAATTTCAAAACCTCTTCATAAAAGACTTGCTCTCCGCTGACACAATAAGGCTTAACGCAAACAAGCTCGAATTTTTGAATGGAAGAAAACTTCTGGTTGAATTAAAGAGAATTCCGAATTTTCTCGGCAAAAACAAAAAATCGGCTTCAAATTAGAAAGCCGATTTTTTTGCATCTATTTTTTTGCCCTCCCCTGCTGTATTTGGCGCGGGGCGAAAGAAGCCGACCCACCCGGCGACTTTACTCTTACCGAAGGCTGCGCCGGCTGCTTAATGTGCGCGGGAGCGGAGCTTTTTACGGCATTCGGGCGCTTCACGCTTTCGGGCCTCGGAAGGTTTTTTTTAGGCGCCTGAACTTTCGGCGCGAATTTTGCCGCTTCGGGCTTTGAGATTTTTTTTGGCAAATTCAAGTTTGTCAAAGCCCCGCTCTGCGGCGCACGGTTTTTCACGCCCTTCGCCCCGCTTCCGAATTTCGGCTTGCCCGAAACGGGCTTGTAGAAAACCTGCGGGCGTACGGGATTGGGACGGAAATTGGGATTGTGCGGAGGGCGCACGGGATGCGGGCGGGGAGGCAGCGGGCGCGGCCTGAAATGATGAGGACGCTTGTGGTGCGAAAATATAATTACAGGGCGCGCAAAGGCATTCCAATAAATTATGTCCGAATACCACAAAGACGGAAACGTCGTAAAAGAAACGCTTGTGGAAGTGGTTGTGGTAGTTGTTTTGGAAGGCTCGGAAGATGTTTTGGAAGCCGCAGACACGGCTTTTTCAAAAGTCAAATTTTTCGGAGGGAAAGACGTCGGCAAAAACATTTGCGGATTTTTCTTAAACGTCGCGAAAAACTTCTCGATTGAAACAGTGTAAGGCTTGCCGGAAACAACCGCAACCAAAGTGTCTTCTTTATTTAAGGAATTAAAAAGCTCGTTAAATTCAGAAGTATCCCCAATGGCGTAAATCCCCATCAAAGCATAAACGCGGGCTTCATTTGTCGGGGCGTTGTAAAAAATTTCCTTTAAAGTGTTCAAAGCTTCGCTTTTGCCGGTTTTGTAAATAAGCGAAGACAACGCGAAAGACTGCTCCGAAACAGTGGTTGCGGAATCCATATCCATCGCGACAACGGCGGATGCCCTCGACAAAGCCCAAGCCGCCTCGCCAACGCTCATCGGAGCCTCGCCAACTTCGTAAGTTCCGATTGCAATTCCGTCGGGCTGGGTTTCGGATACGGTTGTGGTGGTATTCTGGACAACAACAGCGGCGCCTGCGGTTGACAAAACCAAAAGCCCGCATAAGAACAAAGTTATTTTCTTCTTCATATTTCCTCCTTTTTTAAACCATACAAACAAAAAAACAATCTAATATTTTAAACACGCAAAGAGCATAAAAGTTTCAATTTAAAAAAAAAGAGGGGCGGACAAAAGCCCGCCCCGTCGAAAAAAAATGTCAGCATCCGCAGAATGTCGGATAGCATGTAAGGGTTTCCCCCGCGCAAACCGCAAGATTTTCTCCGTCGGCCCAAAATTCGTCGTTTACCAAAATTTTGAATTCGACCGACCCTTTGGCGACTTTGTTTTCCCAAAGCCATTCGTCGGAATCGACGCACTGCAACAATACGCCCTTTTGCCAGTTAAGACCTGCGCCTTCTCCGCGAATATAAAGGCTGTTGCCCCATCCCGCATCTTTTTTAACTATAATGCGCGTAAGCCCGCCGCAAGCCTTTGCGGCAACTTTGGCGGCCGCCGCAACTTTTTTGACTTTTGCGGGTTCAGCCTTCTTTGGGGCGGCTTTTTTGGCGACTGCCTTTTTCGCAGGCGCGGTTGTCTTAGTTTCTTTCTTGTTTGCCTTTTTCTCAGCCATTTTCATTCCTTTTTATTGGAGTAAATATTTAATTTTCGAAAACAAAAATGCAGTTTAAAAAAAATATGTCAAAGTTTTTTTATATATAAACCAAAACGTTTTATCTTCTCACATATCTTATTACATCGAATTTTTCCGACTTCAATAAAGTCTCCTTTTCAACAAAACTTGCGGAAATATCCGGAAAAAAAACATCGCCCTGCGGCTTCATTTTAACCCTGCTCAAAATAACTTCCGAACAATGCGGCAATGCCGAAGCGTAAAGCCCCGCCCCTCCGCAAATCCAAACAGGGCGCCCGTCATTTTTGTACGCGGAAGCGAAGTCTGCGAGGGAATCGAAAAACTTTGCGCCTTCGGAGCGCGGGCAAGTGGAGGAAACCACAATGTTTTCTCGGTTTGGAAGCGGCCTGAACCCGAAGCTTTCCCAAGTCCGCCTGCCAAAGACAACCACTCCGCCCGTTGTAGTTTTTTTGAAATGCTTGAAATCTTCGGAAATATGCCACGGAATTTCCAAGCCGTTGCCGATTACTCCGTTTTCGGCGACAGCCGCAATGGCTTTCCAATTTTTAAACACTTCCATTTTAAACGGCAATCGGCGCTTTTATTGTCGGATGCGGATCGTACCCCTCCAAAACAAAATCCTCAAAGACAAAATCTTCGATGTTTTTGCGCCCGGGGTTCAACCTCATCAAAGGCAGGCTCTTAGGCTCTCTTGAAAGCTGGAGCTTAACCTGCTCCAAATGGTTTTTGTATATGTGCAAATCTCCGAAAGTATGCACAAATTCCTTTGCCTTCAAGCCGCAAACCTGCGCGACCATCAAAGTCAGGATTGCGTATGAGGCGATGTTGAAGGGAACGCCCAAAAACAAGTCCGCGCTGCGCTGGTAAAGCTGGCATGAAAGCCCGCCGTCGGGCGAAACGTAAAACTGGAACATTGCATGGCAAGGAGGAAGCGCCATCTTTTTTATTTCGCCCGGATTCCACGCCGACACGATATGCCGCCTGCCGAACGGATCCTTTTTTATGCCTTCTATAAGATTTTTTATCTGGTTTATGCTTTCGCCGTCGGGAGTGCGCCAATCGGTCCACTGCGCACCGTAAATTCTGCCCAAGTCCCCGTTTTCGTCGGCCCATTCATCCCAAATGGTGACGCGGTTGTCGTTTAGATATTTTATGTTGGTGTCTCCCTTCAAAAACCACAAAAGCTCGTAAATTATGGAGCGGAGATGGAGTTTTTTAGTGGTCAAAAGAGGGAAAGAGCCGCGCAGGTCAAAACGCGCCTGCGCGCCGAAGACGCCGATGGTGCCGACTCCCGTGCGGTCTTTGCGCTCGTCGCCGTTTTCCAAAACCAATTTTAGCAAATCAAGATACTGTTTCATAAAAATTCCGCAAATTAACGGTTGCGCTTTTTCTTGTGCTTCGGGGCTGCAACCATCAAATCAGGCTCGTTGCGATAGTTGAATCCTTCGAGCTTTCTGCGCTCGATGGGTCTGCCGATAAACCGCTCTATGCGCTCCAAAAAGAAAGTTTCCTCAGGCGAAAACAGAGTGATTGCCTTGCCCTCCTTTTTTGCCCTGCCCGTTCTGCCGATTCTATGCACATAATCTTCGGCATGTTCCGGAACATTGTAGTTTATGACATAGCTTACGTTTGAAATATCCAGCCCCCTCGACGCGATGTCGGTTGCCACCAATATACCGACTTTGCCCTCCTTGAAAGAATTCAAAGCCTTGTCGCGCTCGCGCTGGGTTTTGTCGGAATGCAATATGGCAAGATTAAACCCGTGCGCGGAAAGCCATTCCCCGATTCTGTCGGCGTCCATTCTCGTGCGCGTAAAGACGATGGCAACCTCGCCTTTTATGCCGTTTACGACCGACAAAATCATATCGTACTTCTGGATTGAATCGACGGGATAAATAAAGTGTTCGACGGTTTCCGCAGGGGAATGGATGATTCCTATTTCAACCCTTTCGGGGTCTTTCAACGCCCAGTTTGAAAGCCTTAAAACTTCGGGAGGCATTGTGGCGGAAAAGAAAAGCGTCTGCCTGTTTTTAGGGCAGGAGCGGATTATCCGCGTCACATCGTCGATAAAGCCCATGTCAAACATTCTGTCGACTTCGTCCAAAACCAAATATTGTATTGCGGACAAATCCACAACTTTCTGCTGCATCAAATCCAAAAGCCTGCCGGGGGTGGCAACAAGAATGTCCGCGCCCCTCTTTATGCGGTTTATCTGATGCTGCATCGAAACTCCGCCCTGAATAAGGGCGACATTTACATCGGAATATTCCGAAAAAGCCTCGACAGCGTCGGCAATTTGGGCGGCAAGCTCCCTCGTCGGGCTTAAAATCAAAGCCGACGCCTTATTTGAAACGGAAATTTTTTCGATAATCGGCAAGGTGAAAGCCGCAGTTTTCCCCGTACC
>JAGBWO010000208.1 GCA_017629765.1 Opitutales bacterium
CCCTTCGGGCGGATGCGAATTTGACGCAAAGCTCATAAATGCGGCGCAATCTTACGGCTTCTTTAAAAAGGGCGGAAAAAAGCCGGAGGGCGTCAAGTTTTGCGCGGAGCTTTCTGGGGCTGATTTTGCGAAGCCACTTCTGGAGATGGTTGAAATAATGCTTAAAAAGTACGGGCTGAAAGAGCCTTTGGATTTTTCCGAAATAACATTTAAAAACCGCCCCGAAGGCGCGGTGTTCGTCGCGAAAAAAATCTTAAATTCGGCGTCGAAAGAAGAAATTGCGTCTTTGTTGAAAAATTCCTCGAAAATAGCGTTCTGAAAAAAATTCAAAAAACAAATTGAGAAATTTTTTAAATCGGCTTTTATTCTTCTTGTATGGAAATTGTAGATTTTAATGGGGAAAAACTTTATAAATGGACAGTGGGGGCTTCGACTTTCATAGCCTCCCCGACGCGCGGCGCGCGCCTTATGAACTGGTTTTTGACGCTTGCAGACGGGTCTGTGAGGGATGTGGTCTATTGGCCCGACAATGCCGACATGGGGGGCGGATTTGCTTCGGTGCGGGGCGGAAATCCGATTTTGTTTCCGTTTTGCGGCAGAAGCCACTTAAACGGCGAG
The DNA here is from genome assembly GCA_017629765.1 of Opitutales bacterium. Lineage (GTDB taxonomy): Bacteria > Verrucomicrobiota > Verrucomicrobiia > Opitutales > Intestinicryptomonadaceae > Intestinicryptomonas. Next base: position 619 of record JAGBWO010000208.1, read on the forward strand.
CTTGGCAAGTGGAAAACTCCCGACGGAAGGATTTTAAATATGCCGCAGCACGGGTATGCGAGGCAGGGGGAATTTGAAATTGTCGATATAACCGATTTCGCTTTTGTCGCAAAATTCAAGCCCGACGCGCAATGCCGCGAAAACTATCCGTATGACTATGACTTTGTCGTAAGCTATCGTTTCAACGAATTTTCGATAGGCTGCGACCTGCGCCTTGCGAATAACTCGGATGTTGAAATCCCGTGGTGCGCGGGGCATCATTTTTATTTCAAAATGCCGTGGCACGACGGGGCGTCGCGCAAAGACTACCGCATAATTTGCGACGCCAAAAAAGCCTTTAAGCTCGACGAAGCGGGAAAGCTTTCTCCCGTTGAGGCGGCGTTCCCCGCCGATTTTTCCGACGGCAGGCTTTGGAACAGAATAAACTGCAAGCTGAAATCCAATATTGTGAAATTCGGGCCGAAAAGCGGTGAAGAGGACATTTCAATACGCATTGGCGAAAGCTCGAAGCCCGACGCATGCGAGAGCGTTGTGACATGGACTGAAAGCGATGAAAGCCCGTTTTATTGTGTCGAGCCGTGGATGGGTCTGCCTAATTGCGCGGAGCATAAAGGCGGGCTTTCGCTTGTAAAGCCGCATTCTTCGCAGACATTTTCCGTGGATGTTTCCGTTTTTTAAGGTTTGCGAAAAAAGGCTGAGGGGAGGGCTGGTTAAAGCTCTTTTGCGCAGGCTGAGGCTGCGGATTCGGCAGCCGCTTGCGCCGCCTCTTCGGCAGTCTTTCCGTTTAGAATTTCGCAGACAAAGCGCGCGGTGAAGGCGTCTCCGGCGCCGACGGTGTCCACTATCTTTTCCGCCTTGCTTTTGCCCGTTATTTCTTTTTCTTCCGCGATTATCGAATGCCCGTCCGCCCCGCAGGTCAAAATCAAATAGTTTAGGTTGAACATTTTGAATATTTTGCGGGCGCATTCGGTTTTGCTTCCGGATATCGA
>JAGBWO010000209.1 GCA_017629765.1 Opitutales bacterium
CCCCTTTACGCCGGCGCCGCCGCTAAAATTTTTGTCTTAGCGGGCATGGCCTGCCTCTTTAACCTGCAATATAAAGAAGCGCAAAACGCCGCGCTAAAATACGCAAGCGCGCCCCGCAATCCGTTCTTGTACGTCCACACGGTAAAGAACTCCGAACGCCTTTTAAAACGCGTAAAAGAGTGCGCCGTCGCCGCTAAATCGCTCGGGGAGGAATTCAAAGTTCTGGTAATGACAAAAAACTCGCCGTGGCCTTTGCCGTGGCAGCTCATAAGAGTCGGCGGCGTCAAATTTTCCCAAAATGAAAGCGACGCTGAAAATGCGGAAAAATATTCAATAGTCATATTCGACGACGATTTTGAATACGCATTTAAAAACAGATTCCCGGAAAGCGAATGGGTTGAAGAATATTTCGGTCTTCGCGAAAATCTGCTTCTGCACGCCTATTCAAAACGCAAAATTTTCGATAAATCCATAGAGTAAGTTTTATGAAGCGCAAAATCATAGCAGCCCTTTTGGCGGCCGGCATTTTAATCTCGGCATTCGGTTTTGCGTTCTTTGCGCTCCAAAAAACACTGGCGCTTTCCGCGCTGAAATCGGCAAATGAAAAAAACGACGTCGAAAAAGTGGATATATCGTTTTTCAAAACCGAAATGGAAGGCTTGAAGCTTGCCCTGCCAAACGGATTTGATTTGAGTATAAAAAAGATTTCGGCAAGCCATGGCTTTATTTTAAAATGCCTGATTTTTAAAGACTTCGCCATTTCCGATTTAAAAGTAGAAGGGGCAAGCATCTCACAAGCCGGCGCGAAAGAAAAAAGCATAATACCGGTGCAAGACGCTGTAAATACAATTGCGCCCGCCGCCCATGTCTCTCCGTCTCGGATAGACATACCAAACATCTCGAAACCAACCTACGCGAAAGAGGCAGTTGAAAAACCAAGCTACTTTTCGGATTGCAACATAAAAATAAAAAATATCGAAGGCGACTTTGAGGCAAATCTGAATAACGGCATAAAAATTTCCGCCATACTAAATTCCGAAAACCGCGCACAAAACCTCGTTTTGCACGACCTTTTCAAGCTCGCAAGCCTCGACTTGCATCTGCCCTTTTCAATAAAGCATGGCGGCGGGCAAATAAACGCCAAACTGCGTGTTCTCGCGCAAGGCTCAAAAAAGGCAACCGACATCGCGGGGGCAATTTTTGCCGGCGAAAAGGAAATTTTTAAATCGCAAATAAAAGCATCTGATTTTTACAAGCGCTTTGAAACGCAAACGCAAATATCGCTTGATTCCAACGACCTGAAATTTCTCTTTGACGACCTGCCGCAATTCTCCGTAAAACTGCACTCCGCGGCAAATTTCGACGCGGATTTGAAAAATGCCGGCTGCAAGGCGTCTTTTAGGGCGGACGCGCAAAACCTGCGGGAATTATCTGTGTATCTCGACGAAGTCAAAACGGCGTCGCTTGCGGGGGAGATTGAATTCAAAAAAGAGCTTTCGTCTTTGGACGTCGGCAAACTGAATTTCGGGCTTAATATAAACGAAAGCAATGTCTGCGCCATAAAAAGCGCAAAGCGTTTCGTTTTGGACGCAAGGCATCCTGAAAAAATTCCGGACGGCGAACTGTTTCGATTTCTCCTGAACAAATTCGATTTAAGCCATCTTAACGCATTCATAAAACAAAACGGATTTGAAGCGTTTTCAGCCCCCGTATCGGCGGAAATTTTAATATCGAAAAATTCGGGCAGCATAGAGGCGAAAAGCGAAAAACTAATCGGCATAAAGAGCCTCACATTGAAAAGAAACGGAGCGCCGCTTCTGGACGAAGCCTCGTTTAATCTGTTTTTGTCGGCAACCACCGATTTTGAAAAATCGAAAATTTCCGCGCAGTTCACTCCTGCAAGCGTATCGCCAAACTTTTCGGCGACAGTGGAAGCTTCTTTTGCAAAAGGCTTTGAAAGGGCGGACTTCGCCTTTGAGGTTTCGGGCGATCCCTCCCCCCTCTTCCCAAAAACAAAGGAATGCGGAATTGAAAAAATAAATGCCGAAGCGGCGGCGGCAATAAGCGGAAATCTGGCGCGCATAAAAAAATTCGCCGTTAATTTGCGCGGAAAAAACGGCGCGGATATTTTGACCTCAAACATAAAAAACGAAATCCGCTTAGACCTCTCAAGCGGCAAAGTTTCGTCAAAGGACGCGGAAATCGGCATATCATCGGCGGACTTGCCCCCCGAAATTTTAAAGGCATTCTGCCCGAATGCGGACGCCGAAAAAATTTCTCTGTGCGCGAACGTCAAAATTTTAAGCGCGGAAGACGCCGAAGCGGACATTTCAGTGGACGCTAAAAATTTGAGCGCGTCAAATGAAAGCGGAGAAATCCTGAAAAATATAACTTTGGAGGCAAAATCAAAGATGGTTTTAAAAAACGGCATTCTTGATTTCGACATTCCGCAGTTTAAAATTTTGGAAAACGCAACGGGAATCTTAACGGGGAGCGCGAACGCAAAGTTCGGCGCGTCAACGGGTTCGCTTGCATCGCTAAAAAGCGCAAATGCGGAATTTTCCGCAAGCGTCCCCAAGCTTTTGCAGCAGCCCTTTCTAAAAAAATTCGACAACGCCTCAAACGGAATGCTGGAAGCCAAGCTGAACGCACAAGGTCCAACCGAATTGAAGGCGGAAATTACACTCTCAAACCTCTCCGCCCGCGGAACGCCCGACCTAATCGAAAAGGCGGAGCTTAAAAGCGTTTTTAATTTCGGCAAAAATTGCTTAAAAAATCTAAGCTCAAAACTGAGAATCGCCACTACAAGGGGGGAATCTCTCATAAACTTAAATATGGCATTGGGCGAAAAACTCGTCTTGGACGCAGATTCGTCGAAAATAGTGCTTGAAGACCTGCAAACCCTTATCGGCGCGTTTCAAAACAGGCTGCAAACGCAAAACGAAAAAGGCAAGACAAGGCTCATGCGCCCGCGCGACGCCGAAAACGCAAAAGAACTTCCCTCCGCAAAAGAAATACGCTCTAAAATAAAGCGCAAGCTTCTTCCGCACGAAACCGATTTTCCCGAAAGCGGAAAATTGCCCAAAGAAGCCGCGGCCGCGATTGAAGAGGCGCAAGAAGCCGTAAAGGAGCTTCCGCAGGAAAGCGCCGAAGAATTGCGGGCGGTTTGGGATTTCGGAAAAGACGCGGAAATAAAAATATCGGCGCAAAAGATTTTAAGCGGCGGAACGCCTGTTTTGGAAAATTTGAAGGCCGAAATTTCCGCCGACAAGACGTCAATTAAAGCGGCGGATGCATCCGCCCTCTTTTACGGAGCGCCAAGCGCGCTTTCCTGCAATGTTTTCTTTGCGCAAAACGGCGTTTATGAATTAAAAAATTCAAGGCTAAAAATAGAAAATTTGGAAATCCAAAAGCTCTTAAAAAAGAACGGCGAGGGATTTTCATTCATAGAGGGAGCTTTCGATATTGAAGCCGATTTTTTTGCAAGCTCAAAGGATTTTAGCGGGCTGCCCCGCCTGGCGCAGTTTAACGCAAGCGCAAAAACAAAAGGCGGAACAATGCACATTTTAGACAGGACGTCGGATATTTGGGAAGCGGCAAGCATCGGCGCCGGGCTTTTAAAAATAGGCGGCGCGCTGCTCGGCGGAAAAGTGCGCGAAATCGGGGAATTAACCGACGTTATGGAGCTTCTCGCTTCCATCGAATTTTCCGAAACAACGCTAAGCTTGAAAAGGGGCGTAGACTTAAACATTGAGCTTCTTCCCGCAGAAGTTAAGGCCCAAAACGCATTGCTTTCAATGCGCGGCTCGCTAAAATATATGGAAAGGGAAAGCTTTGCAAATATGCCGATTTTCATCCCCATTAAGCTGGACGCGACGGAAGGCAGGCTCGCGCTCGCCCTTCAAAAATTGGGCTATGAAAAAACGCCCGAAAACATTGTCTCCGGCCCCGAATTTCAGATTTTCGGAACTCTTTCAAATACAAAAAACAATTTGAAGGAAATTCTTGCAAAATCGGCCCGCTCCATTTTTAAGGTTAAAAACTAAAAACGAATTTGATTTTTCCCCGCAAGGATGCAAAATTAAGCCAATATTGGATTTTCAAAATGAAAAAAAAGACCGTAAAAAACATTGTCGAAAAAAAAGGCGCTGAAAAAATCGCCGTGATAACCGCATACGACGCCATATTCGCGCGCCTTGCCGACAAGGCGGGAATCGACGCGATTTTAATAGGCGACTCGCTCGGCAACACGTTTATGGGTTTTGATTCCACCGTCCCCGTTACGATGGACGACATGATTCACCATGTAAAAATGGTTGCGCGGGCAAAGCCGAGCGCGCTAATAATCGCAGACGTTCCATTTGCGGCTGCGCACAAAAGTTTCGACAGCCTATTGGAAGACTGCGCGAATTTTTTGAGGGCAGGGGCGGACTGCGTTAAAATAGAAGGCGGCGCACTGCTTGCGGAAAAAATCAAAAAGCTTTCCGACGCCGGCATTCCCGTCATGGGGCATATTGGGCTTATGCCTCAACAGATATTGAAGCTCGGCTCTTACAAAACGTTCGGGAAAACCCAAAGCGAGCGCGAATCTCTGGTTGAAGACGCAAAAAAGCTTGAAGAAGCGGGAGCCTTTTCGATTGTAATTGAAAAAACGGACCCTGAAACCGCGAAAGAAATCACAAAATCCGTGTCAATCCCCACAATCGGGATAGGCGCGGGAGCGGATTGCGACGGGCAGGTTTTGGTTTCAACCGACGTATTGGGTCTTGGAGAATGGATTCCTCCGTTTGCAAAAAAATATGCGGACCTTTCAGCCATAGTATCAAAAGCTTTTGAAGAATACGCATCCGACGTAAAAAACGGCAAGTTCCCAAACTGAAACCATGAACGACAAAAAATACGCCGTAAGAAAATCAGCCATTCACGGAAACGGCGTCTTTGCCGCGCGAAAAATAAAAAAAGGCGAGCAAATTTTAAAATATTTGGGAGAAAAAATCACAAAAGAGGAATCGAACAGGCGCGGGCTTGAACAGGAAGAGCGCGCAAAGACTTCGGGCGAAGGCTCCGTTTACATCTTCGAGCTTGACGACGAATTCGATATTGACGGAAATTTTGAATACAACGACGCCCGCTTTATAAACCACGCCTGCCAAACGAATTGCGAAGCCGAAAACATTGAGGGGGAAATCGTCTTTACCGCCACAAAAGACATAGAAGAAGGCGAGGAAATTTTATACAACTACGGCTACGCGCTCGAACATTTTATGCGCCACCCGTGCAAGTGCGGAAAGCCCGAATGCGTGGGATACATAGTTTCGGTTGAAGACAGGGTAAAGCTAAAAAAAATACTCGCGAGAATGCGAAAAAAGAAATTCGCCTCCCGCAAATAGCGCAGGCTATTGCGAATATCCGCCGTCTTTTAAAGTCTTCAATGCGCAAAACGTTGCGGCGAATGAAACGAGTGTCGCAAGCATCGCAATCCAAAAAAATCCCGCAAATCCGAAGCAATCTTTCAAATATCCGCTCGCCGCGCCGGGCAGCTGCAAGCCGAGAGCCATAAAGCCCGTGCATATCGCGTAAAACGCAGTTTTAAACTCGCCCTTTGAGGCAAAAATCAGATACATCATATAGCTTGAAAAGCCGAGGCCGTAGCCGAACTGCTCCGCAAATACGCACCCACCTAACAAAAACAGAATTTGCGGCAGATAAAGCGCAAGAAATAGATACAGCAAATTCGGCAAATTCATCGCAAACGCCATCGGCATAATGCACTTTTCAAGGCCGAATTTTGAAATCAAAAATCCGCCCAAAATTCCGCCGCACAAAAGGGCAATCGGGGCGTTTATCCCCTGTATAATCCCTATCGTTTCAAGGCTTAGCCCAAGCCCTCCCTCCGAATTTTCCGCCTTCAAAAAAATCGGCATAATCCTGCAAAGCTGCGATTCCGCAAAGCGGTAAAAAAGAATGTAGCACATCATTAAAAAAATGCCCCGCCTCAAAAAGAATTTTTTAAAGCACGCAAAAAATTCTTTTAACGACGCCGATTTCCTGTCCGACGCAAAAACCTCAGGTCTTGGCAAAAATTTTGAAAACCAGAAAAAACAGATTAATGAAACAATGGCGCATACAAAAAACGCGGCGGACCAACCCCATTTCTCATCTCCCAATTTTCCGCCGGCAGCCCCTGCAATGTACAAAAGCCCGCCGCCCCCGAAAATCATAGAGAGGCGGTAAAAGGAATTGCGTATGCCCACAAAAAACGCCTGGTTAGACTGCGACAACGCAAGCATATAAAAGCCGTCCGCCGCGATGTCGAAGGTTGCCGAAGATATGCCCAAGAACCAAAACCCCGCAATCGAGAGCATTGCCCAGTTTTCAACAAACGGAGAAAAAG
>JAGBWO010000026.1 GCA_017629765.1 Opitutales bacterium
CTTTCGTTGTCGGCAAAATTCCCGCGCGGCGCGGATTTAATTCAACCGCCATCGCAAGCGATTTCGCAAAGCATTTGAACATTCCCTCCGCAATGTGGTGGGGTTCACCGCCGTAAAGAAGCTCTATGTGAAGGTTTGCGCCCGCCTCGTTTGCAAACGCCTGGAAAAACTCCCTGCATAGCCCGACGTTAAAATCGCGGACCCTCTCGGAGCATTCCGCCCGATAAACCAAATAAGGGCGGTTTGACAAATCAAGGGCAACGCGCACCAAAGTTTCATCCATGGGAAGCAGGAAAAATCCGTATCTGTTCATTCCCGCCTTGTCCCCCACAGCCTGCTTTAACGCCTGCCCCAAAACAATGCCGACATCCTCGACAGTGTGGTGATAGTCTACATCCACGTCTCCCGACGCCTTTATCTTCAAGTCAAACAGCCCGTGCCGCGCGAAAAGGCAAAGCATATGGTCGAAGAACGGAATGCCCGTATCCACCACGTAGCTTCCCGAACCGTCGAGATTTATCTCGAGAGAAATTTGAGTCTCTTTTGTGTTTCTTTCGATTTTCGCTATTCTTTTATCCATTTTAGTATGCTTTCCCTTAATTTTTGCATTTCAGCATCCGTGCCGACGGTAATTCTCAAACCCGAACAAATTTTCGGATCGTTTTTCCAGTATCTCACAAGTATCTTTTCCGACTTCAAAAAGTCGAACAGAGCACTCGCCGCGTCCCTTCCGCAAATACCGCCTTTGCTCGGCATCACGAATATGAAATTAGACGCGCTTTTGTAAAACTTCCAGCCAATCGAAGCGAAAAACGCCTCCGTTTCCACGCGCGTCTTGACAACTTCGCCGATTTTCCTTTCGTAATACCCGACGTCTTGGAGAGCCGCAACCGCCGCAGCCTGCGCAAGCCTGTCAACGTTGTAGCTGTCCCTCACCTTGTCCAAAATCTGAATTACCTCTTTGTCCGCGACAGCCCAGCCGACGCGCATGCCCGCAAGCCCCCAGCCTTTTGATGAAGTGCAGACAGTCAAAACGTTTTTGCGCCCTGCCGCGAACTTTGCGGCAGAAAAGCCCGAAAACGGGGCGTAAGCTTCGTCTATTACCAAAAGCCCGTTAAAATTGTCCGCAAGACATTGCAAATCTGCCAAAGAGAAAGAAATGCCCAAAGGAGCGTTGGGGCTTGTCAATATAAATACATTTGCCCCGCTATTAAAAATCTTTTCAAAAGGCAGTTTTGTCTCGCATTCAAAATCAAATTCCAAAAGCTCCGCGCCCTGCATTTTCGACAAAACGGGATAGAGCGAATAGCTCGGATTCATAGCCGCAACCTTCAATTTGTCGTCTCCGAAAGCGCGCATTATGAGGTTTAAAATGTCGTCTGAACCGTTGCCGACTATCACGTTTTCGCTTTCAACGCCGTAATATTTTGCGACAGCCCCGCGAACCTTCCCCGAAACAGGGTCGGGATAAAGGCGAAGAGGCGCGCAATCGCCCCCCATCGCGTCAATAATGGCCGATTTTATTTTTGGCGTCGGAGGATAAGGAAATTCATTCGTGTTCAGCTTAACCCAGCCCCCGCCCTGAGGCTGCTCTCCCGGAGTGTAAGCCGAAAGGCTTTCGACATTTTTTGAAACTTTGTATGGATTATTTTGCATTTTTATGCCTCGCGATTAATTCATCGCCGTTTAAAATCGGTTTTCTGCGCAAACCGTTGTCCAATTTTTCAAGATAAACATCAGCTTTTTTCTCGACCGTAAAAGGCTCGTCGGGCAAAGTGTCCTCGTCAAGCTCAAGTTCGTCGAGAGCGTCGTATTCGTCAAACACCATTGAAATGCGGCGCGCCTCGTCAACCAAAAGCATGCATGGGTTTTCGACCTCGCCGTTTTTCATCGCAAGCTGGAATATGTGAGGGCGGCATTCGTCTTTATACCTTTTTTTGATTTCATTCACGACTTTGCCGCTCACGCCGCCGCGGTTCGACAAAAGCACGACATCGCAAAAATGCGACACCGCGTCAAAAAACGGGGCGCACTCGTCAAAAGCCGCGCCATACAAGGAGCAGTCAAACACGCCTATTATGCGGACAAGCTTAAAAATTCCCGCATCGCAAATTTCCTTAAACGCCTCGATTTCGTCCGCAATGTTCTTAGACGCGTCAGCCACAAAAAACGCCACGTCCGATTTTTCCGAAACCCCGCGCGCGCATTCAACGCGGTTTTCGCCATACCTGCTTACCAAGGCGAGAGAAGAGAGCGGAGCGTCAAATTCCGAAGGATTTTCGTTTTCGGAAATAAAAACAGCAGCGCGAGACTCCGCGCCAAGCCCGCGCGAAATCAAGTCGCACAAAATCGCGCGCCTTTTGCAGTTTCGAGTTCCCAATATCAAATAAGCGTCCATAACTTTTATAAAGGCAAAGGCTTGCCCGAAGCGAGAGCCGCGTCCGCCAAAACAAGCGACGCCATCGCCTCGACAACCGCAACCGCCCTCGGCAAAACGCACGGGTCGTGCCTGCCGCGCCCGACAACCGTCGTCGGCTCTTTGTTTAACGAAAGGGTTTTCTGTTCTTTTAAAATCGTGGCGGTGGGCTTGAACGCCACCCTGAAATCAATCATCTGCCCGTTTGAAATGCCGCCAAGCACGCCGCCTGCATAATTTGTCTTGGTGCGGACTTCGCCATCTTCGCCTGCAAAAAATTCGTCGTTGTGGGCGGAGCCGAACATCCGCGTCCCGGCAAAGCCGCTGCCGATTTCAAAGCCCTTGGATGCGGGTATTGAAAGCATTGCCTTTGCCAAATCGGCTTCAAGCCTGTCAAACACGGGTTCGCCCAAGCCTGCGGGAACATTCGCAATTCTGCACCGTATTACTCCGCCGACGCTGTCGCCTTCCGCCTTTGCCTTTTTGATGAATTCTGCCATGCGAAGAGCAGTCTGCGCATGCGGACAACGCACTGCGTTCGACTCTATGTCCTCTTCGGACGGCATACCGTCAAACGAAGGCATGGAAATTGAATGCACGCTTTCAACCCAAGCGCGGATTACAATGTTTGGCATGCACATTCTCGCAATCGCCCCCGCAGCAACGCGGGCTGCGGTTTCGCGGGCGGAGCTTCGCCCACCGCCTCTCGGGTCTCTTATCCCGAACTTGACGTCATAAGTGAAATCCGCATGGCTCGGACGCCAAAGTTTGGCGATTTCCGAATAATCGGAAGACTTTTGGTTCGCATTTTCAATTATAACCGCAATGGGAGTGCCCAAAGTCTTCCCCTCAAAAACTCCCGACAAAATCCTGCACGAGTCGGATTCTTTGCGCGGAGTCGAAATGTCGCTTTGTCCGGGCTTTCGCTTGTCCAAAAAATACTGGATGTCGGCTTCCGACAGGCTCAAATTCGACGGACAACCGTCCACAATACAACCCAACGCCGCGCCATGGCTTTCGCCGAATGTCGCGACCCTAAAATAACGTCCAAAAATACTGCCGCCCATTGTCGTAAATAAATTGTAAAAACTTCCAATCTTCAAGAATAAAATTCGCCGCAGGACAAACCGCGCAAGCTAACGCCCCATAAGATATTCCGCATATTCGACGGGAGAAACACCCTCTTTTTGGGCAGACTGCGCAATCTCGGAATAAGAAAGGCAAGCCACCACCTTTAAATCAACGCGCGAAAAAGGAAAAGGTATCTGAAATTTATCCCAAGTCGGCAAGGTAAAATACGACCTGTAATCCACCCTCAAAAAGAGAACATCCAAGTTGGTGAATTCCGCAACCTTCAAAGAGCCTTTTTTCAGCTTGTACAAAGGCCCAATCGGACCGTCGGGAGTAATGCATACGGAACTGCCCCGTTCAACGGCCTCCGCGATTTCAAAAAGAGACGCAACCTTCCTTTTGCGGCTCGACCCGCGGATGGAATCTATGCCGAAGAAATTAAACAGCGCCGCCAAAAGCGCGCCGTCCTTGCTTGCGCTGACAAGCCCCGACATTTTTTTGCGCCTGCGAAAAACCCTCTTTAAATAAGGCAGGACAAAAATCCGGTTATGCCAAAACATTACAAAGAACCTGTCTTTAGAACGCAAAAGCTCGGCATCTTGGTTTGAAATCTTCAAACGCAACGTAAAATGCCAAAGTTTTATAAAAAAACAAAGGGGAAGAAGAACCAGATAAAAATAAATCGGGACCCTGTTTATATTCGGACTTGAAACGGAAGGCTTCATAAAAAAGAAAACATAAATGTAGTAAAAGAGCAAAAATTATACAAATTAAAAAACGCGAATATAAAAAATATATAATTTGAGGCAATCCATCCGCATAAAAAAGGCTTTTGCAAAGAATAAACGGCGGCAAATAAAAATTTAAGATAAAAACATTGACAAAAAAATCCAATTTCGTAGCGTAAAAGTCTTTCAAAATTAGGGGTGGTAGTTCAGTTGGTTAGAATGCTGGCCTGTCACGCCGGAGCTCGCGGGTTCGAGTCCCGTCCATCCCGTAATTAAGAAACCCTCTCGGACAAAGCATTCGAGAGGGTTTTTCTTTTGCCGCCAAGGGATTGCGGGAATATAGCAGATTGTCATATTGCGCCATAGCGTGTCAAATCGGGCTTGATTTTCGCGTTCGGCTTTTGTTCTACTAAATCCATGAAAAAGCAGGATGAAATTTAAATATGCCTAAAAGCTCAATTTGCTTTCAGCATATTTGTAAAAATTTTTTTCGCCGTACTCGACTGCCGCCCTCCATTATGAGATTTTTCGGGATGTCAAGCGAAGAAAACACTATTTTCCCCTTTCCGTATTTTACCGCCCCCATGCTCGTCGCAATTCCGTCCAAAGGATAGCCAACCAAAGAGACTATCGGCTCTTCGCCCTCCATTTCGTAAAGCCCCCAATGCTTGCCCCTTCCGTAAGTCGCCAAACATTGGTATTCCCAGTTCATTGCGCAATTTGCGGGAAGCCCGTCAAAAAATCCATGCTCCTTGACAAATAGGCTATGCCCTATCCAGTTTTGGTTTGCCGTAAAAATTTTATAGTCCGGAAACGCTTTTTTAGAGCGCAATTTTTCTATCCAAAACCGCGCGTTCTCAAGCGCCAGCAGAGTGCTTCCGTCTTCCTTAACGCGCCTTAATATTTCATCCAAATCGACATTGCGCAAAGAATTAATCCCATTTTGGATTAAAATCCCTTCCAGTATCTAAATACTTCATTGTGTAATTTTCGCATTTAATCAAAAAAAGGCATAGTAGTGGCTGAATGACTTTGTATTCTTATTCGCTCCTACCGTCTTTATTACATCCCCTCTAAGGTTGTATATCTTATAGTTTAGCTCATTGCCGTTCGAGTATTCAGTATAGTTTACTCCTCCAACTCCTCCGCCTTGGTCTGAACCTCTATATGTCAATGTCATCCCCGAAGTGCTTGTCTCTAATACGCTTACTCCGTCGGCATAGCTGTATTCCTTTGTCTTGGTCTTGCTTGTTAATCCTATACTTGACACTTCGCGCTTAATTCTTCTGCCGCGATAATCGTAGGTACTTTGGGTTCTTATTTGTTCGTAGTTTGCTCCTTCACCTTTGCCTTTAAACGTATCTACAAGCATATCATACGCATCGTATAAAAATGTCGTGGTATATTCGCCATCGTAAAGCGAAGCCAAATTTCCACGCTCGTTATAGGATATTTGGCTTGTTGTGGTTGTATTTACCCCGATTGGAGTATTTATAAAAGGTTCTAAATCTTGATGTGTCTTTGTGGCTGACACTACTTGGTTTAAGCTGTTTATTTCATAAGTTGTTGTTTCCGTGTACCAATTTGGATTACCTGAACCATCGCAAACAAGAGTTCTTGACGTTCGATTACTGTTTTTATCGTAAGTGTAGTTGGTGGTCTTTACCGTTACCCCATCGTAAAGCATTTCCGAAACAAGCCTGTCAAAAGCATCGTAGCTTAACGAACCTTCCCAGCGGTTTACTGCGCTACCACTATTTTGCGAGTTGAAGAAGTAGGTAATATTGCCCCCCAAGTCGTAGTAATAGCGGTTGTCAAGCAGTGTACCAATTTGGCTTTTTAGGCGATTTAGGGCATCGTAAGTATAGATTAGCTCGTAGCCGTTTGCGTGGATTTTCTTTAATACGTTTCCGTTTAGGTCGTAGGAGTAGGAAGTTGTGCGGTTTTGTTGGTCGGTTATTGATACAAGTCTTCCGTTGGTGTCGTATTTGTATGACAGGCTATGGGTCGGCGTTAGTTGCGTTGGGCTTAACCCGTAATCGCTTTTTACTCTGCGGCTTGAAAGGTCGTAGGCGTAGTTATGCGTTCTTCCTCCGTTTGTTTCGGATAAAATTCTGCCAAGTGCGTCGTATGCATAGCTTACATTTGCATTGGGATAACCCGATACTGATAATATTCTCCCTGCGGGGTCGTAGGCGTATGTGCGGCTGTTTTCAGTTAAAATTCTGTTGCGGGCATCGTAGGTAATGGCAACGCCTTTTCGGTTTGTCATATTCAGGGCATCGTAAACCCAGGTATCGCTTCTGGTTGTTTCGGATTCGTATCCGTAGATTGCCGATGTGCGGCGGTTCATGGCATCGTATACGTATTTTGTCTTGTTTCCGTTGCCGTCCGTTATTACTTCCAAGTTCCCGTTACCATCGTAGTCATAATTCATTGTTTTTACGGTATTATTTCAATTTTTTACTTTTTCCCTTTTTCATCAACATTGAGATTATTTTCAGATATTCCATTTATTACATTTTCACTTATCTCACCATTAAATCTCTCTGAACCTAAATCAATAGGTATTGGAGAAATTTTTTTTAAATAAAAATACAATTTTTCTACATTTTTAGCTCTATCTAATTTATTATCATACACATATCCTCCATCTATTAGAAAATTAAAATTAATTCCCAATATAAATATATTAATCCTAATGGGATCTTCATAAAAAGATGCTTCAGGAGAAATTAAGACCTTGGAAAATAACAAATCTAAGATTATGTTCCTTATAAAATATTTTAATTGTTGTTGAGATTCCTTATTTAATTTTTTTGAAAAACTCTTATTTTCATTTTCTCCGTTCAAATTTATAAAAGATGGTTCTGGAAATTCATTATTTGTGGAATCTTCCACGAATGAACCATCATCATAATCTATTCGATAGAAACTATTTTTAGATTTCAATCGACCTTTATAAACAAACATTTCTTCAAAATCATCATTAAAAGAAATTATGTATCCAAAAGAGCTATAACCTACTGATATTTTTATTTTATTTAATGATATAAAAAAAGTAAACCAACCCAAGAAAATTAATAGTAAGGGTATAAATAATATCTTAATTACTTTCATGAGTTAACCTTTCTGGAATACTATGTTCCTTCCTTATTTGATTTTCGGTAAAAGTAGAGTTCCCTTTTATTCCTATAGTTTCCAACTCTTCAACCGATTCTTTTGTATGTTTATATACGAAATTCCCTAATTTCCCA
>JAGBWO010000210.1 GCA_017629765.1 Opitutales bacterium
TACGGTTTGTTCACCGGCGGATTGGGGCTGCATTCGGGGTCTCAGGCTTTGGGCTGCACTGTCATTCCCGCTTCGGGAGGCAACACGGAGCGCCAACTGATGCTCATGAAGGATTTGGGGACAACGGTTTTTGCTTCGACGCCGAGCTACTTTATGCATCTTGTGGAAGAAGGCAAGAAGCGCGGCATAGACTTTAAAAAGCTTCCATTGCGCATAGGGGTATTCGGCGGAGAGCCTTCCTCCGACAGCATGAGGGCTTTTATCACAGAAAACACAAACGTGAAATTCTGCGATATTTACGGGCTTTCCGAAATAGTCGGCCCCGGCGTTGGCGGAGAATGCGATGCGGGCGGCGGAATTCATATTTTGGAGGACAATTTCTATCCTGAAATCGTAGATCCCGATACAGGGGAAGTTATGCCCGACGGAGAAGAGGGCGAATTGGTGCTTTCAACCCTTACAAAAAAGGCTATGCCCGTTTTGCGATACCGCACGCACGACATAACTTCAATCATAGCCGAGCCATGCTCCTGCGGCAGGACAATCAGGCGCATTGCCCGCATTTCAAAAAGAAGCGACGACATGCTCATAATAAGGGGGGTAAACGTGTTCCCGTCGCAAATTGAAATCGGCATCGGAAGAGTCGAAGAGGCAACGCCGAATTTCCGAATCATAAGGGAAATGAAAAACGATATGGAGTCTCTGAACGTGGAAGTCGAAATTCAGGATAAATTCTACGGCGACAGCATATCTCAAATAGAGGCAATTCGCAAAAAAATTCAAGCCTCCATAATGAATATCATAAATATTCGCGTGGAAGTTACGATAGTTGAACCAAACACGATTCCGCGTTCGGAAGGCAAAATCAAGAGAGTTTACGACAACAGGGCAAAGGATTCAAAATGAGAATGACGCAATTATCGGTTTTTTTAACCAACTCTTTGGGCAGGCTTGAAAGCATGACAAAAACGCTTGCCGACGCTTCCATAAATATCAATACCATAACGATTTTGGAAAGCGGAGACTACGGCATTGTGCGAATGATTGTCGACAAGCCCGAAGACGCATGCAAGGTTTTGCAGGAAGGCGGATTTTCGTGCAAGCTTGTCGACGTTCTTGCCGTCGAAGTCAGCGACAAGCCGGGCGCGCTTTACGAACTCTTGAAAAAGACGAAGGATGCTGGCGTCAATTTGGAATATATGTATGCCATGACAAAGCCTTTATCGCAAAACCCGCTCATGCTTATGTCTTTCAAAGACATAGACGCGGCCGAAAAAATTTTGGGCTAAGCGATGCCGAGCACGGAAAATGACAGGTTCGCAAAAACTCTGCGCTTCAAAACGCTTGCGCAGCGTCCGGATTTTGCCGAAGTCGAAGCTTTTGTTGAAGACGCCTTCTTAAACGGAGTCGATATTGCGCACGGGGGTTTTTTGTTTACCCTTTGCGACTACGCGCTTGCTCTTGCCGCAAATACCGACGAAAGGGTTGCCATAAGTTCAAGCGGCGCGATAGAATATGTAAATCCCGTTCCGCCGCATACCAAACTGGTTGCAGTTTGCAATATGCTTGCCGGCACAAACAAGAGCGGCTATTACGAGACAAAAGTTTTTGACGCGGACAGAAAAACCCTGTTTTGCATATTTCATAGCCGCGCAATTTATAAACCTGTTTTGTAAAGCTGATTGTTTTTATTTTTTAATAATTAATCGATAGTTCTTTTTTTAACGCATCAATGTCTATATGGTTATTTTCAAAAAGTGTGCGCATTTCCGAGATGGCTTTTTCTCTTTTTGAGAGTTCTTTGTCGATTTCTTCAGCATCTTTTTCCGTTAATTTTTGGCGTATCTCTTGTGCTTTTTGCCGCGCGTATTCTATGCCGTTTTCTCCCGCTATGGCATACGAAGCCGCGGCGCGGATAATATCGTTTCTTTCTTCAAAAAGTTTTGCGGCGTTATAAAAGCCGTAATTGAAATTTAATACGCCCGCAATATACCAGCATTTTATTGCCGTATTTACGTCGTTTCTTTTTTCAGCCTCTTTGGCGAGATTTATTAGATCGGTTGCTTTTATTTTGGGTTTTAAAATCTTCGGTTTTGCGTATTCAAGATTTGGCTTTCGTAACATTCCCTCTTCTTGTTTCTTTTTTATCGACTCTACCAGTATTGCTCTTGCAACCCAGTTGCTGGGGTGGCATGCGCTTGCAATCAATATGGGGTTGTCGGCGAGGCTTGCACAAGAAGCCAGAGCAAAACTTGCAAGCGGCAATAAAATTATGGCAGGATGGTTTTTCATTTTCTTATTTGGGTTCAAGCTCGGTAAAATAATAATCATCGATTTGATAGTGGGTTTGCGCGATTACATCCACAAAAATAGTTGGCCAACAGAAAACGTCAAATATGAATGGGAATAATGCAAAATGGCGGTTTGTTGACATTCTGTCGTTTCTATATCCGTCTTTTTTGAATACGATGTAATTGCAGTGACGGGAAAGGTTCACTTCGCACGGCGTAGTGCCTATTTTTACGCTTTTATCGGTGTAAACTTCGGCATTGCTTGGTTGGGATTCTATTCTGACTTTTTTTGAAGAACCCAAAAAGACTGTAGAACAGCCTGTTGTCATCATTAAAAGAGATGCTGCTACAAATATTTTCAGAATTTTATTTATCATGTCAAAACGTATATACAAGTAATGCTATGAAATGCAAGTATAAACTTTTGATTGCGCGGGATGCCTGCGATAATTAAAAAATGAAACCAAAGTTATCGACAAATCTTATATTGCGGATTAATGAGGACTTAAAATCAAAGCTTGTGAAAATTCAGGCGGAATCGGGATGTTCGACGTCGGAACTCGTGCGTCAATGCCTCTTGTCGATTGCCGAATATTACGACAAAAATAACTGTTTGATTTTGCCGGTGGTTGCCATTCCCAAAAAAGATTTGGAAACTTTAAAAAAATCGAAATCCAAAGTTTAGCGCGGCATATCTTGCACACAGGGGATTTTTTCGGCGCAAAAATTTCAGATTAAAATTCTTTTTTTTGGGGGGAGAAGGAGAATTTTTAATTGCAAGCTGTTTACGGGGACAAAAAAGAGCGGACTTTCCGCTCTTTTTTTATGAATTATTTGCTTTCGCCCAAAATCATTTCCGCGTATTGCACTCCGTCTGCGGAGCCGCTTTTTACTTGGGTTATCAAAACGCGGTAGTATTTGTACGGTTTTGAATTTTTGAATGTTGCCGCCAAGCCTTCGGAGTTTCGCGGGGCATCTTCCAAAACACCGCTTTCGCCTTCGTAAAGGAACGTCCAGTTTTTAAATCCCGCCTCTTCTGAGTGCGGAGAATTTGACGCTTCGACCGTGATTTTCATCGGGTCTCTTTCGGGGCGGTCTTCGGCTGTTATAAAGCGGATTGCGTTTATTCTTTCAGGAGATGCAAAGCGTGCGATAATGCCCGTATTAACTCCTTTGGGGTTGAAGCCGTCATTGTCCTGCGCGGCGTTCATATGTTTTGTGGCGGGATTTTGGTCGAATGCCCCGATTTCGGATTGGCGTATTTCGCTGTCGAGGGCGAATTCGTTTGCGCCCGCTTTAAGCGTTCTTGCAAGAGCCTTTTGGCTTTCGCTTTTTATCCCTTCAAACTTTGAATCTGTTAGATTTTTTGCGGTTGGCGTACTCTTTTTAAGCTCCGACTTTATTTTAATGCCGTCAACGATGTCGGCTTTTCGCTTTTCGGGGAAAGTTTTAATCTGCGTTATTTTCCCGTTTTTGAAAGAACCCGACACGGTTGTTTTATAGGGGGCGGCAAGTTTGAAAATGCCGCTCCAGTTTTCCGGAAGGGCGGGCGCAATCAGAAGTTTTTTGCCTTCGGGGTACAGAATCATTCTTTGGAGTATTTGCTCTCCGTTTCCGCCGTTGTCTTCGTCGGGGGAATAGTCGTTTGCGTTGCGCCAGAATGCGTAGAATTTGAGGTCTGGTTCTTTGGCGTTCGGGTTGAAGCAGAAATTTGCGTAGAATTTCGCCTCTTCCGCAAGCCCCAACATTGCGGCTTGCACTCCGTCTTGGAACCAGCAGCCTGCGTGCTTGAATTTGCGCCATTTGAACGAATCGAGCGCAAGCTCGTAGTTCGGCTTGCCAAGTCCGTAAAGCCGGAAAGGATAGATTGCGTAAAGTTCGGGATTTTCCATGTTGCGCGGCTTTGCGGTCTGTTCGCCCGAATAGGGAAGCAGGACTTTTTTGCCGTTTCTGATTGCGCTTGGAATCGGCGGGAGAATTTTTAGCGTGCTTTCAAAAAGTTTGCGTTCTTGGGGAGGCAGGATTTTCGGGTTTAGCGCAAGCGCCCTTTTTAAAACAACGCCAAGCCCGACAATGTCGGGAAGCGGATTTTGCACTTTCCAATATTGTTCGAGAGAATTGCATGGAGACATAAAAATTTTGCCGTCCTTATCCCGCGGGAAGTGTTCCAAATAAAATTGCGCGCCATGCGCGAGCATCGGCACTATTCGTTCCTTTGCAAATGCTTCGTCTTGGGTGTATTCGTAATAGTCGAGGGCCATCATTGAAAGCTCTATGATTGGCAGATAGTAGTGGGCCGTCCAGTTTTCCGGA